>DATDWV010000001.1:0-8292 GCA_035289505.1 Patescibacteria group bacterium
ATTTTTTTTATTTCTTCTTCGTTAGCTGTTGGCACAATTTCACCACTGCCAATCATTTGTTCGGCCAGTCGAATATCAATGATATATTTTTTTAATTCTTCGGGGTCAGCGGAAAACCAATGATCCGGGCCGGGCAAATCATGAGATAAAGTAAAATGTTTTTCAATCACTTTAGAATCAAAATACACCGCTCCGGTCGCGGCGGCACTGCCTTGGGTATGGTCAGAAAAACCAACAATGACGTTAAATTTATTTTTGATAGCTGGAATCTTTTTTAAGTTTACTTCTTGGGCTTTAGCCGGATATGATGAAACACAATGTAAAACAATGATTTGTTCATTGCCAGCCTGTTTAATCGTTTCAACGGCGTCGGAAATTTCGGCTTCGTCAGACATGCCAGCTGAAATAACCATTGGAATACCTTTTTCAGCGTAGTCACTAATCAAGTCAAGTGAGGTTAAATCATCTGAACCGACCTTGATAAAAGGTAAACTGGCCAGTTTTAAGATAAAATCTAAATCTGCTGGACTTTGAGCCGTGGTGGCAAAAACCACTCCTTTTTCTTTACAATAATTAATAATTTCCTGCCAATCTTTTTCACTAAATTCCAACCGTTTAAACATTTCATATTGGCTTTCAGTGACTTCTTTGCCTTGCGACGTATAAGTGTATGTTGATTTTTTATCTGATATAAACTCGTCAGCGGTAAACGTCTGAAATTTCACACAATCAGCACCAGCCTGTTTAGCCACATCAACTAATTGTTTAGCCAATTTGATATCGCCATTATGATTAACGCCAGCCTCGGCAATTACATACACCGGCTGATTGTCACCTATAATGTTATGACCAAATTTTATTATCATAGCAGTTGTTGAGATCCCTCTCCGCCGGTTGGCGGATCGGGATGACGGTCGCCGCTGGCGACCATCAATTAAATTTGTAAACACCTTTTTTTAAATCAGTAATCCCCTGTTTTTCTAGTTTGATCCGTTCTTTCAAGGCTTTAGACCGATAAGCGGTTTTGATTGCTCGATCCCATTTTTTTCGGTCCACGGCGATAATAACTTTTTCAGCTGAAATAAAATTAATTTTTATTTTTTTATACGCTTTCTTCAATTCAGATACATGGTCAATCATCGCTTTAATTCTTGGCAAGTGATAACCATTAGAAATTAAATTAATTTGGGTAATCTTTCTTTGTTTTAAAATTTTAGCTAATTCCCAAAGTTGGCTTGAAGTCTTGCCTGATTTTGTTTCTAATAAAATTTTATTTTTCGGCACGCCCAAATCGATTAATTCTTTTTTTAAAACTTGGGACACGGCGGGCGCGCCTTTAATTTTTTTTAATTGACCCCTACCACCAACGGCAATGATCAAATAATCTTTTAATTTTCTCACTAAATAATAAGCCGCATAAATTCTGATGTAATCGCCGCTAACGCCAAAATTATCTCCTTCGGTAAAGCGAGTAGTCCGCCAAAGGCCGTTTTTCTCTTTTTTCAATCCCCCGCCTAAAATCACAATAATTTTTTCACTTTTTTTAATCATATCATCGGACTTTAAAAATATCACTCACCGGTTTGCCTAATAAATTTTGGCGCAAACGGCCTTGATCAATTAACTGTCTTAATTTCGGAAAAACTTTAGCATAAGCAGCAAGCAGTTTGTCAATTTCATTTTTATTATGGCTAAAACTTAAATTATGCTGACCGTGCCATAAAAAACCGGCTTGGATTAATTCTTGCTGTAAATAACTTTCAATTTCTTCAACTGAATATTTTTTCGTTTTTTTGAAAATAAAAACCGACCAGCAAGGCTTGCCCTTTAAAACCATAATGTCCTGCAAGTTATTTTGTAAAATTAATTGATTGGTTTTTCCCTGTAAATAACTGCCGAGCCGCCAGATATAATCAATCACTTTTTTTCGCTCCATTTCTTTAATAGTGGCAATGGCTGCGGCAATTGATAAAGCTTCGCCACCATTAGTGAAAGAAAAGAAAATTTTCTCAACTTTTTTCATATATTGAGTTTTACCGACTAAAACGGAAATTGGCATGCCATTGGCTATTGATTTGCCAAAAGCGGCTAAATCAGGGGTAACACCAAATAATTTTTGCGCGCCGCCCAAATGATAACGAAAACCGGTGATGACTTCATCAAAAATCAAAAGTGCGCCGTTTTGATGGGCCAATGCTTTTACTTTTTGCAAAAAATTATTTTTTGGCTCTTCAAAATTCATTGGCTCCATAATGACAGCCGCCACTTGATTTTTATAAAGTTTAAATATTTTTTTCAGCGATTCTAAATTATTGTATTCAAATTTGTGGGTCAGCCGCTGAGTGCTTTTTGGCACGCCCGAATTTCTGGTAGTGGAGCCGATATACCAATCCTGCCAGCCATGATAGCCGCAAACCGCGACGTGCTCGCGTCCGGTTGCCGCGCGGGCCACCCGAATCGCGCCGCTGGTGACATCTGAGCCATTTTTGCCGAATCTCACCATTTCGGCGCAAGGAATATGCTTAACTAATAATTGAGATAATTCGTATTCTAACGGCGAAGCCATAGAAAAAGTAATGCCTTTTTTCAACTGATTCTTAATGGCCTGATCAACGGCTGGATATTGATAGCCCAAAATCACCGGCAAAAGACCATTAACAAAATCAATATATTGGTTACCGTCAACATCCCAAACCCGGCTGCCTTTGCCGTGAGTCAAAAATAACGGCGCAAAACCTTTGACGTAAATCAAATAACTTTTAGAAAAAGTCTGCGACGCCAAAGGAATCACTTTTCTGACTTTTTTAAATAATTGATTGGATTTTTTGAATTTTTTTGGCATATTATTTATTTTTTCAATAGTTGATCTTTTGCCAAAGATTTTTCTAGACCATTATTTCGCATAAAACTCATATTTTTTTTAGCAATGTCAGGATTTTTTACCAACAAATCAATGTAGTGTTTAAAACTACCATCAATTTGACTGTTCTTGATTAAATAAGTAATGACTTCAAAATCCTCAATTTCATCAACCGACAGTCGAATTGCCGAACAATCGCTTGCCGCTGTTACATTGCCCCGCTTGATCTGACCATTGTGCAGCATATATTCATCAAGGTGTTCCCGCTGGGAGGGCAAAACTGCATTTTTAGCTGCTTGCATAAGAAGAGTACGGCTAAAAATTTCAACATCCATACCATCAGGAAAAGTTGGTGGTTCAACGTTGCTGACAAAATCATATGCGCCTTGTTCAAATAAATCAATCACTTGATCAATCACTTTTGGATCAATCAGCGGACAATCACCGGTCACGCGAATGATATTTTCATATTCCGGATATTTTTGGCTACATTGATAATATCGATCCAAAACATCTTTTTCTGAACCGCGGAAGCAATCAATTTTTAATTTAAGGCATAATTTTTCAATCAGATTATTTTCTTGATTATCACCAGTGGCCAGCACAATTTTATCCACTTTTTTTGCCAACTTAATTCGATTAATCTGATATGCCAACAACGGCACGCCTTCAACTTCAAGCAAAACCTTGCCCGGCAGCCGGGTTGAACCCATCCGGGCCTGAATAATGCAAAGGTTTTTCGTTATCTTTCCAGACATATGGCCAAAGTTTTAACGGCAAAATTTAGATTATTAAAAGTCTGTTTTTTATTTTTAACGCAAGCCAAAAAATATTTAATTTCCGAAGCATAATCATGGTTGTCATTTCCTCTTTTTACCTTAAACAATTTCTGGCTTTTCTTATTATTTTTAAACCAAACTTCATTAGTGTTAAAATCAAATTCCAAATTGCCTTTTCCCCCGATAACTTTTAAATTTCGCGACGGCACTTGCTGTAAATAATCACAGCGAATCGAACCGATGGCCCCGTTTTTAAATTGAAAAGCGGCGACACAAATATCTTCTGTTTCAATTTGCAAATTACTGATTTTGTCATAAATAAATTTTGCTTTTTTAACTTCCGAAAAATTACTCAGCCAAAACAATAAATCAAATTCGTGAATATCGTCTAAGATAATGCCCCCGCCCCAAGCTCTTTTGACCGCGTAATTTTTGCGATAATCCTGCTTGGGTCGCCAATAAGGCAAATAATAGCCAAATTCATGATGAATGGCGTAAATCTTGCCTAATTTTCCCGTCTCTAAATATTTTTTAATAAATTGAACTGCCGGATTAAATCTTAAATTGCAGCCAACCATGGTGATTAATTGATTTTTTTGGCAAATTTTAATTAATGGATTTAATTCATTTAAACTATGGCTCAACGGCTTTTCAATAAATAAGTGGCAAGCGGCTTTGGCGGCAAGAATCGCGTATTTAAGATGCAAATGATTTGGCGTGCAAACAAAAACCACATCAAAATCTTTTAAAGATTTTTCATCTATCTTCTTGATTCTTAATCCTTGATTCTTAATTCTTATTTGGTCAACATCAAAAACATAAATATCTTTATAGCCCAGTTTCTTTAAATTTTGGTAGTGACGCTGACCGATTGAGCCAAAACCAATAATTAAAATTTTCAAATTATTACTTTTCATTTTTTTCTAAACCTAAGGCAAATTTATTAATTCTTTGCTGATAAATTTCCAAAAAATAATTTTTATCATAATATTTTTCTCCAGCCATTAAGGGCATGGTAAAGCCGCCAAAACCTTTTTTGAAATGAGAAATATTTAATTGCTTTTGATCGGGATAATCATGAAGCAAATTGCCATACCACTGCAGACCAATTTCATAAAAATTAAATCTCTGATTTTTCATCCATTTGATCGCTTCCCACTCTAACAAATGGCGAATTGGGTGGTCTTTTTCATAATCAGGGTCATTGGCGGCGGAAAAACCCTCAACATTATTTTTATAAACTGAATAATATTCAAATCCGATCATTTTGTCCTCAAATTCAACGACCGCTAAAAATGCTAAATTCCTTGTCAGCCAGTCATACATTAAATCAAAAGTTATATCCGGCCGCGTCTGGCGACCAGCCGCTTTACGATGCATCTTTTTATAAGCATCAAAAATTTCTTTGGTAATATTTTTTGCTGTATAAATTTTAACCTTAAAATTTTCACCTTTTAAGATATTTCGCCGATGATTCCGGCGCAAATCGTCCCAAAGTTGTTCTTCAGTTTTATTTAAATCAATCATTAAGGTATTTAAAGAAGTGTCCAGATAACCAAGCATGAAAAGATAATTTACCGGCATTGTATTTTTTAAAAAGCTGGGTGACAAGGTGCTAAAACGAAATTTGGCTCGAACAACTTTTTCCTGGTCCGCTAATCTATCAATCTCGCTAAAAATAAGTTGAAAAATATCTTCCCTGACATCTTGCTTAAAGCCATTTTTTAAAGCTGGAAAAATATTTTCCCCGGCGCCAAATGAAAATTCTTTTTTCCCATTAGCATAAGACTCAATCGCCAAAGGAACAACAGCAGCGATTTCGTCTTGCCGATAAACCAAAAAACTTAAATCTTTACTCTTCAATTCTGGCTTATAATTTAAGGCGTATTGAATCGAATCTGTGGTGTGTAAAAACCAAGCATCGTCGTTTTGTTCACAAAACCGATCCCAGTCTTTATATTTATCCTCGGTTAACTTAACTATCTTAGCCGTCATAGCTGATTTTTAAGAGTTTTAACTGTTAAATAAATTAAATCAGAAAAATCTTTATCAGAAATTGAACTGTGACAAGGCAACCAGACACAAGGCATAAATTCAGGATTAAGCAGATTTCTTTTAATATCAAACTGATAAATCCCGCTAATTACTCCTCGCTCTTTAAATTTTTGAACCAATTTGTCAGCTATTCCCTGATGGCAAATAACCGGAATAACATACGGTGTTACTCCCTCTTTTTCTAAATAATCAGCAATACCTAAATCTTTAGTTTGGTCCCAAAAATAGCGGTATCTTTTTCGCCGAACATTAATTTCATTTTCAATTTTTGATTTTAATAATCGCCGAGCCATTTGACTTGTTTTAATCGCATCCCCATAAATCGCATAAGACATTTCTAATAATAAACTGGCGTATTTTTTAAAAAATAATTTGCGGCTAAAGGTGCTTTTTTCATACAAAAATTTAGCAAAGTCTTTAAATAAGGTAAGGCCAAAGGGAGTCTCATTCATTAACCCTTCCACAAAAAAATTAAAATCTTCAAAGTTTGATCTGACGCCGCCTAAAGCGAAACAAGAAAACCATTTAGAAAAGCTGTAAATACTGAAATCGCTAAATGAGCCTAATTTTTTACCTTGATAATAGCTATCTAAAGCATGGGCGCAGTCTTCAATAACAACCAATTTTTTCTCTAGAGCGAATGCCATAATTTTATTCATATCTTGAGGAAAACCATACTGATGATAAACCATAATGACTTTAGTTCGTTCAGAGAATTTTTTAGTCGGAAAAGCAAATGATTGAACTTGATTATAAACCCAATTACCAATCCAATCAGCCATCAGCACTTCATCAAGCTTATTTTTAATCACTTTTTTTGTCATTAAATATTTTAAAATAGCGGCGATTGCTCCTTTGCCTGAACCGACAATTTTAATATCAGCGGAAAAATCAAAATGTTTACCTGGTGATTCCGCCGGTGATTTTTGAGAAACTCTAAATAATTCTTTAAAAAATGGTTTTTCCACTTCGCGAATTATCATACATGGCTAAAAAAAATTTTATTTGCTTAACGATATATTTAACTTGTTTTTTTGTTAGCTGCGGCGGCACAGGAAGAGTTAAAGTCATTTTGTCGTAAAATTCAGCGTTTTTCAAATTAATTTTGCCTAAGCCCAATTTTTGGTAATAAGGATGGCGGTAAACCGCCGGATAATGAAAATTAACGCCAATCCCCTGTTTTTTTAAAAATTTGGCCAAGGCATCGCGATATCTTTTATTAACCAAGACCACGTAAAGATGCCAACTGGAATAATTGTCTTTTAATTCTTTAGGTAAAATAATTTCTTTAATGTTCTTTAGTTCTTGCTGATACCACCCAACTATTTGTCTTTTTTTGGCAATAATCTGATTAATTTTTTTTAGCTGCGAAATGCCCAAAGCGCAGGCTAAATCGTTTAAACGATAGTTAAAACCAAAAGTCGTCATGACATTTTTTCCTTTTTTATCCTTATAAATTCCGTGGTTTCTCGATAAAATCAAACGATTATAAAGTTTTTTATTATTCGTCAAGATCGCTCCGCCTTCGCCGGTGGTCATGGTTTTAACCGGATGAAAACTGAAAACCGCTAAATCAGAATAACGGCAATCGCCGATTTTACTCCCCTGATATTTCGCGCCAAGGGCATGACAAGCGTCTTCAATCACTAATAGCCGATATTTTTTGGCGATTTTTTTTATTTTTGCCAAATCAGACGGCTGGCCGGCAAAATGAATCGGCGCAATCGCTTTAGTTTTTTTATTAATCAATTTTTCAATTTGATTTTCATCTAAATTGTAAGTATCCAGCCGAATCTCGGCAAAAACCGGTTTGGCGCCAATGGCCAAAAGCATGTTAGCCGTGGCGACAAAAGTGTTTGGCGTGGTAATAATTTCATCGCCTTTTTTGATTCCAGCGGCTAAATAAGCTAAATGCAAAGCCGCCGTGCCGTTGCAAACGCAAACCGCGTATTTAGCGCCGCAATATTTAGCCAAAGCTTTTTCAAACTCTAAAACTTTTGGCCCCTGGGTGAGCCAATCTGACTTTAAAACATCCAAAACCGACTTAATGTCTTTCTGATCAATTGTTTGATGGCCGTAAGGAATCATAATTTTAGCGATTCGGATCAAATGGCGTGGTCTCTTGATTAGGCCGGACTTTAATAATCTGATTAGATTCAATAAAACCGCTTAAAAGAGAAAGTGGATAACTATAAACATTTTTGCCGATAAAAGTCGCGGGTTGAGTGACGGTATTGCAGCCAAACGAACTATTATCCCCAATAATCGCGCCGATTTTAGTTAAACCGGTTTTAATGCCAGCAACTTCAATTTCTTTCCGAGTCACTTTTAAATTTGATAATTTCGTGCCCGCACCCAAATTCACGTTTTTGCCCAAAATACTGTGGCCGACAAAAGCGAAATGGGGCGCCCGCGAACCGTTTAGAAAAACCGCGTTGCCGATTTCTGAAGCATGGCCCAAAATCACATTATCGCCGGCCAAAATATTGGCGCCGACAAAACAGCCATGGCGGATTTCACAATTTTTACCGATAATCGCCGGACCCATAATCCAGGCGCCGGGCTGAACCACGCTGCCTTCACCTAAATAAACATTAT
>DATDWV010000002.1:0-9331 GCA_035289505.1 Patescibacteria group bacterium
CGCACGAAGTCGCCTTCGGCTTTTTTCATTTTATAAATTAGCTCAATAATAGAATTAGTACGGGGCAGGCATGGAGTTGCGTCATTTACCCCGCCCCATCTAAGCCCACGAGCAGAATTGAACTGCTGACCTACTCCTTACCATGCTTGTCCGCCTCTGGCGGAGAGTTGCCCCGCCTGCCCTCGCCTAAGCCCACTCGCGGAATTGAACCGCGGACCTACTCCTTACCATGGAGTTGCTCTACCAGCTGAGCTAAGTGGGCTCGGGCTAAGGCGGGCAGGTCTACCAGCTGAGCTACGTGGGCAGATGGGGCGGGGCCAGCTGTCCCGACGTTAAGTCGGGATGCCGACTTTACGTCGGCAAACTACCCGGGCACATTAAAATTTAACTTTTAATTTGTTATTTATCCTCCGACAAATTTTCAATTTCGCCTTGAATCTCGGCTAACTTTTGATTTTCCGGATCGGCTTGGGCGAGGGCGGAAAAAGTCTGCTGAGCCAGATTTTTGTTCTTTAATATTATACAGATTTTCAGCAATAAGTCAAGAAATCTCGGATTATTCGGCTCTAACTCAATCGCTTTTTGATAATAATTCAAGGCATAGGTATTTTTATTTTCCAATTGATAAACCCAGCCTAAATTGGCGCAGTAATTCGCCAATCGGTGTTTTTCCGATTCCACTTGGCTCGCCGCCGCGATTTTTGAAAATAATTTGATTAAATAACGATAAGTCTCCCGCGCTTTTTTATATTCTTTCCTGGCTAAATAAATTTCCGCTAAAATTTCATATGCTTCAAGATTTTTAATGTCTAATTCCAAAATTTCAATACAAATTTTTTCCGCGGCTTCAAAATTCTTTTCCATTAAATTATTTTTTGCTTCTTCAATTTTAAGTTTTGATTCTTGCTTCACGTCAATTTCTTTGAGCGGCTGGGGCTTTAAATTTTTCTTTTCCAATTCTAAAATTCTTTGATAAAAATCGTTAAAAATCCTTTTAAATTCCCCGATGAGCGGCCCGCCTAATTCAACCAACAATTGTTTGGCCTTTAGGGCTTTTCGGGCCAGGCGTTCAATAATAATTCGATTTTTCACCTGATTTTCTTTTTCGGAAGGAATGGTTTCCACTTTCAAAGCCGTCAAATTCGGCAGTTTTTTTATCACGATAAAAATAATCGCCAAAAGGCAAATCAAAATAATAATAACGGGAATAAGATAAAATATCATAACATCAGTGGAAAAATCAGAAACTCTCAAATCATTTAGAGAGTTTTTGATTTTAGATTAAATTTTATCGCGACTGCCTAAAATATCAATTAAATGGCTAACGGTTTTTTCCACCGCTAAAGTTGACGGACTTAAAATTTTTCTGGGGTCGTAAAAAGCGATGGGTTTTTTCAAAGTTTGTTTTAAAGTTTTGGTAAAAGCCATGCGTAATTCCGTATCAATATTCACGATGGAAACGCCGTTTTTCACCGCAGTTTTTAAATTTTTCGGATTTAAGCCAGAAGCCCCGTGGAGAACTAGCGGCGTCTTGGTTTGTTTGGTAATTTGAATTAATCTTTTTTGATCAACTTTTTCCTGACCTTTAAAATAGCCGTGAATTGTTCCAACCGATACCGCCAAGGTGTCAATTGTAGTTTTTTTAAGATATTCTCGGACTTTATTCGGATCAGTCAGATAAATATCTTTGTTTTTCGGCAAATTAATTTTGGTTAAGCCTTCTTTGCCGTAAATACTGCCCAGCTCTCCTTGAACCCAAGCCCCGGCCCGATGAGCCATGAGCGCCACTTTTTTGGTTAAGTTAACGTTCTGCTCAAACGGTTTTTCTGAAGCGTCAATATGAATTGAAGTCAAGCCGGCTTTCAAACATTGCTTAATGACTGCTAAATTTTTGCCGTGGTCCAAATGAATGGCCACCGGAATTTTTGGCGCCAATTTTTGGGCGGAAGTTTTGATTAAATTTAAAATGGGCAATAGGCCGGCGTAAGCGATGGTTGCCTCAGAAATTTGGATAATGACTGGCGATTTTTTCGCTGCGGCCGCGCGCAAAATCGCTTGAGTTACTTCCAAATTTGAAGTGTTAAACGCGCCGATGGCGTAATTTTTTTGTTTTGCTTTTTTGACAATTTCTTTAATATGAACCAGCATAACAATTTAAGCGTTTTTCACTAGATCAATAAATTCTTTGGCGTCTAAGCTGGCCGTGCCGACTAAAACGCCGTTCGTGTTTTGCAAATTGGTAAAACTGGAAACATTATCGCTGTCCACGCTGCCGCCGTAAATAACCGACATATTGTTTTTTACCAATTCCGACGGGAAAAAATCAAAAAGCGTCTGCCAAATCACTTGATGTGCGGCTTCAGCTTCAGCCGGCTCAACCGCTTGGCCCGAACCAATCACCCAAACCGGCTCATAAGCGATAATTATCGCTTGATCTTGGCTAACCGAGATGCCTTCCAGCGCTTTAGTCGTTTGCTGAATTAGAACATAATCCTTGGCGCCTTCTTGCCGCTGTTCAAAAGTTTCTCCCACGCAAATAATTGGGATTAAGCCCGCGGACAAAGCCATTTTAACTTTTTGATGAACTATTTCATCGGTTTCGCCTAAATGCCGGCGCCGCTCTGAATGACCCAAGATCGCGTATTCACAGCCGGCCTCTTTCAAATGCTTGGGAGAAATTTCCCCGGTAAAAGCGCCTTCGGTTTCCCAAAAACAATCCTGGGCGCCTAATTTAATCGAACTATTTTTTAAAATTTGTCCCATGTCGATTAAATCAAGAAACGAAGGGCAAATCACAACCTGATGACGGTTAACAAAATTATGTTTAATCGCCAAAGCCAGTTTTTGGCTTTCTTTGCCGCCTAATTTCATTTTCCAGTTCGCGATAATAATTGGCTTTTTTTCGGGCATAAAAGTCTTTATTTAGAGAAAATATCTTGAATTAGGACTTTATTATTATACAATCAATTGTTAAAAAACTCAAAGATTAAAATTCATAGTTTTCCATCACCCATGCAACCAATCCTTTTGCTTCCTGATTGCGATCGGTGCTGGTTTGGCTGCCGAGCATGATTAAAGTTAAAATTTTTCCGTTTGCTATTTTGATTTTTAAAATCAGGCAATAGCCGGCTTCATCCAAATGTCCGGTTTTAGCCAAAATTATTTTTAATTGATTGCGATTAAGATAAGTGGCTAATAAATTATTGGTATTAAAAAAACGAACTGTTCTTTGAGTATTTAAAGTGCTAAAAGTATATTCCAATTTAGTCACGGCTTCGCTTATTGCTGGATAAGCGAAAGCGGCATTAATCAGTTTAGCTAAATCCGTGGCGCTGGAAACGTTTCCGGCTTCAATGCCGCTTGGCTCCAAAAAATAAGTGTCTTTCATGCCTAAAGCCGCGGCTTTCTGATTCATCAGTGAGCTAAAGTCATTAAGACCACTCACTCTCGCTAAAGCGATGGCCGCTTCGTTGGCGGAGGCAACTAACATCAAATTAAATAAATCCTTGAGATTAACTTTTTCACCCGTTAACAAATAAGTTATATTGCCCGGACGATGATCGCTTTTTAAAATTTCAACGGATTTATCCCAGTTCGGCTTGGTTTCTAACAATACCAAAGCCGTCATCAATTTGGTGATACTGGCAATCGGCAAAATCTGATTTTTATTTTTCTCGTACAGAATCGCGCCGGACTCATCATCAATTAATAAAATGCTTTTGGCCGTGGTTTTTATCCCTAAACTCTGGTTAATAATTCTTTTCGGGCCAATTTCCGTTTGATTGAATTTCGGCAAATCCAAGTTAAAAAAATTTAAGCTGCTTTGGGAAAGCAGGCTGGCAAAGATAAGGTTGGCGATTAAGTTAGGCATAGAAAAATAAATCAAGGGATCGAGAGATCAATTTTCTTGATTAGCTGGATTCACTGGATTAATTTGCTTCACTATCTTCTCTAGACTTTCACTGGAATTAAGCTTCTCATAATCCGGCAGTTCTCTCGGTTCATTTAGGCCTAAAAATTTCAAAAAATCAAAAGTTATGCTGTAAGTCATCTGCATCTTTTTTTTATCTTCAGCAATGGCGGCTAATCCCCGCATCATTAAATTCCGCAAGATGATGGCGCAATTAACCCCGCGGATCTGTTCAATTTCGGCGCGGGTAACCGGGCCGCGATAAGCGATAATGGTTAACGTTTCCAAAGCCGGCCGGGTCAATTCGCCGGTGGTTTCTTCTTTAATAAAATCTTTGACGATCTTGGCATTAACGGCCGTGGTCACCATTTGAATTTGCTCATTGATTTTTTGGATCCGCACTCCCCCTTCTTTTTGGTTATATTCGCTGGTTAATTCCTTAATCGCTTCTTCCACTTTTTCTTTTTCCGTGTTAGCTAAACTAACCAGCCGTTTGATGGTCAACGGCTGGTTGGAAATAAAAAGAAGGCTTTCAATTTTTGATTTCAGATTTGACATATCACTATTTTAATCAATTTTTCATAACTTTTCAATTTCAATATCATGAAAATTTTTACTTTGCTTCACCGTGACTACTCTTTGTTTCATTAATTCCAAAAGCGCCAAAAAACTGACGATAACTTCAGTGCGATCCTTGGCTTCTTTTAAAATCTCCGAAAAATTCGTGGTCGCTTGACGAAAAATCTTTTCCCGAATCTGGAAAATTTTTTCCTGCAAATTAATTGTTCTTTTAATGATTTCTATTGGTAAATTTAAAATCGGCGATAAAGCATTGATAATTTCCTGATAAATTTTGGCTAATTTTTCTTTGACTAAACTCAGCGGCGGGGAAAAGCCGATTTCCCCGGAAACTAAAAGTTTTTCGCGGCTGAAAGCAAAGTGTTTTTTGGCGATAATTTTTTGAATTTTTTTCATGGCTTCCAAATATTCTTTATAAATCTTTAACTGATGAGTCAAATCCTCGCCCTCATCTTCTTCCCATTGCAAATAAGGCAGGAGCGCGCGAGATTTGATTAAAAGTAAGCGGGCGGCAATAACCAAAAAATCAGCCAGATCACTGGCCGAAATCTGATCTTTGGCTGATTGATTCAAAATTTTAATATATTGCTCGGTCACTTCAGCTAAAGCGACTTTGGTGATTTCCAGTTTGTTTTCTTCAATTAGCTGAAGCAATAAATCAAGCGGGCCTTCAAATTCAGCGACTTTGATTTTGTGCATAATAAAAGTAAATCAAGCTATTAAGTAAATCAAGTTGACAAGCTTGTCTCGCTTGACTCACTTGATTTACTAAAATTATTTCTTCTTATTTCTCTTCTTTACAGTTTTCTTATTTGTTTTTCTTTTCCTTTTTGTTTTAGCTGGTTTTACCTGCAATTTATATCCCCCGCTTTTGGCGAAATTCGCCAATTTCGCCTGTTCCATTTCCAAAAAATCTTTGACTTTCATCCGCACTGAATCGGTAAAACTACCGGCGGAAATAATAATATCTTTGGTTTTCAATAAGCTTTTATCGGCCCAAACTTCAATTTGATGCAAGCCGCCAAACGCGGTAATGGTTCCGGGCTTAACCTTAAAAACTTTTAACATCGCTTTTTCATCCGGGATGCTGACTTTTTTAACTTTTAACGCCGCTTTAAGCTTGCCTAAATCAAGGCGCATATGCGCCGGCACGACCGCGATAATATAAGCTTTATCCGCGGCAATCAAAAGACTTTTGGCGATTTCGTTTAATTCGCGGCGTAAAGTTTGGGCCGCGTCATAAGCGGTGTAAACGGTTTTATGGGCCAAAGTGTCATACTTCGCCATTTTCTTGTCTAAATAAGTTTTGACGTGTTTAGGAAGAGCCATATGATTATAATTAAAAATTAAAATCTAAAATTTTAAAACTTCATCTAAAAAATTAAATATTTTAATTGTAGGTTGTAGTTTTAATATATTACTTTTTAAATTTAAGATTTTTGAACGGCAGTTTCTGCTGTACTCCCATTAACATCCGAGCCATTTTCCTGCCTTTGGGTGTTAGCTTCACCTGCTTGATAAACCATTTATGACTGGTTTTTTCGCCAAAACCAACCACGACTTCTTTTCTAATCAGCCGCTCAACGCTTTTGGTGATGATATTAATAATGTCTTTAGACTTGGGCGGAAATTTTTTTTGATTATAAAAAGCGTGCAGGATTTTTTTATCAATGGTTTTGTCTTTTGCCTGCAAACACTGTTTTAAAATATATTTTTGCAAGACAGATAGCTTCACTAAAGTAGCTTGAATTTATTGATTTCCAAACTAAATTTATAACCCAAATAATTTGCGGCTAACCGGCAAAAAGTCATGCGCTCGGTAAAAATTTCAAAATACTCCAAGGGAGCAGAAAATTTCGTGTCCAGCTTTAAACGCAAAATAATAAATTTACTTTTAGAACCAACAATTAAATCATTGTCTACAATCGCATAATTAACACGGTCATGAATGTCTTTTTTAAAATTAGTGCCGCTGACGTTTTTGACTCGCGAACGATGGACGTCAGACTTATCCGCTAAAATCAAAACCGCCGTCACTTTATTAACAATTTTCAAATCATCTTTGTCGTGACTGACAATCGCTTGGGCAATCGTGGAAACATCGTTAGGATTATCAGCCTCATTTAAAAAAACCTGGCTAAAAAGCAAAGCCGCCCAATAATGATGCTGTTCCCGACCTAAAAAATTGCCCATATCGTGGCAGTAAGCGGCTATCCCGGCTAATTCCTGTTCATGAGTATTCATCCCAATTTTTTTTGAAATACTTTTTGCCCGATCAGAAGCAATATTCACATGACGAAAACCATGATCAGTAAAACCCAAGGAATCTAAATAAATTTCAGTTTGGTGGATAAACTCTCTAATTTTTGGATTTTTTTTAACAATGTCCAAGGTTAGTTTCATAGTTATTTTTATTGAATGAATTTAAAGGTTTTAATGATAGATAAAATTTCATTGCGATTAGTATTAATATATTCACTTGCCAAATCATGACCAACACTATAAGCAAATACAAATTCATCTTTTTCTCCCAAAAAGGTCGGGGTGGGTCCTTCTTCTGATTTTATTTTTTGCCAATTATTTTTTGTATGCATGCTTATATTAAAAAGAGAGCCTTCAAAACCAAAGCCAATAGAATCGCTTGTACCATCTATCCCCCAATCTAAAATCTTATTTGTCGCTTTGTATCCTCGCCAAGTGTTTGGAAAAGTCAATTCAAAACCATATTGACTATTTTTATATGTCTGCCAATCAATTAAATCATCAACCGACTGATTGGTATTTTGATTCGCTAAAGGCAAATTACTATCCTGATTTTGATTAGCAATTGGCTGATTTATTTTTGATATAAAATCACTGTTATATTTTTGCCAAAAATATAATCCCCCACCCACAGCAGCAGCCAAAATAATAAGAATGCTAACCCAGATAAACCATTTATTTTGTGACATAAGTTTTAATTATTTTATAAAATTTAGGTTTTCTTCTTTGAAATCCACCACTCGCTGTCTTTATCCGAAAACCACCAGTTATCTGACGGGGTTTTAATAATAATTTCGGCTAATTTTTGGGCCGCCTCGGTTTGGAGGCGTTTGACGGCTGACGGAATCCAGCCTTCTGCCCGGGTATTGCCGGTATCAACTTGCTCTTTTAACGACATAATCCATTCCAATTGATCCGCGTCTTTAGCCAATTTCGCTTCCAACGTTTCTTTCGCGTTATATTCTTTAACCATTTCCAAAACTTCTTCGCCAAAAGGCAGGGTTTTCGCTAAATCTGAGAGCGCTTGATGCTCGTCGGCATGAGCGTATTTTTGATGAACGTAGTTTAGATCTGAAGTCCGGGCTTCAGCCAAATCATGAAGCATGCACATTTTTATCACTTTAATTTGGCTGGCTTCTGGCGCAAGCGTGCAAAGAGTAAAGCCAATAAAAATCACGCGATTAACGTGTTCAGCCACGCTTTGCTCGCCGCTGCCCAAAAAATAAAAGCCGCTTCTCGGGGTTTTCGCCAAAATTCCGACTTCAAACAAAAAATTAACAATTGAATTTAAATCTTTCATTGGTTTGCCAAATCTTCTTCTTTGATTTTGATATGCGCTTCATTAAGCTGCTGTTCGCTGATAATTGACGGCGCCTCCATCATTAAATCGCGATTGTCCCCGGTTTTGGAAAAAGGAATAACTTCGCGGATATTCGGCTCGTTTTGCAAAATCGCGACAATCCGATCCAATCCCCCGGCAATGCCGCCATGGGGCGGCGCGCCAAATTCAAAAGCATTAAGCATATGGCCGAACCGCCGGCTGGTTTCCTCTTCAGTTAAACCTAAAATAGCAAAAACTCTTTTTTGAATTTGGCGCTGGTGAATTCTGATTGAACCGCCAAAAATTTCATAGCCGTTCAAAACCAAGTCATATGAATAGGCCCGCCACTTCAATGGGTCATTGGGATATTTTTTTATATCCTTGGGATTAGGCATGGTAAAAGGATGATGGACCGCGACTAATTTTTTCTCGGCGTCAGAATGTTCAAACATCGGCATATCCACAATCCAGCAAAAAGCCAACTCGTCTGAATTATTCTTATCGCTTCGTAAATCCGGCTTATCCGATTGATATTTTTCCATTGATTCCTGATAAGTCATTTGGGCAAAGGGCGTCTGAATAATTTTTTTGTTCGGATAAAGACGACCGACTAATTTAACCATTAAATGTTGGATCAAAGGAAAAATATCTTTGGATGAAATAAAACTCATCTCCACGTCAATTTGGGTGAATTCTGCCTGGCGATCGCCTCGCTGGTCTTCATCACGAAAACATCTGGCAATCTGAAAATATTTTTCCAAACCGGCGATCATTAATAATTGCTTGAACTGCTGGGGTGACTGGGGCAAAACGTAAAATTTCCCCGGCCAAAGCCGCGCCGGCACGATAAATTCGCGCGCGCCTTCTGGGGTGCCTTTGGTTAAAATCGGCGTTTCAATTTCCAAAAAACCTAATTTGTCAAAATAGTCCCGAACAAATTTAATGATTTTATGGCGCATGACTAAATTGTTTTTAGGCCGACTGCGGCGCAAATCCAAATAGCGGTATTTCATCCGAATCTCTTCATTTGGTTCTTGAGTGCTTTCCATTTCAAACGGCGGGGTTTTGGCTTCATTTAAAATTTCCAATTTCTCGCCGCGCATTTCAACAGTGCCAGTCGCCAATTTCGGATTGACTAAATTGGCCGGCCGCTCGTTAATTGTCCCGGTAATCGCCACGACAAATTCCGAACGCAATTTTTCCGCCAAGGCGTGGGGTTTCTCAAAACTCGGTTCAAAAACCACTTGGATGATCCCGGA
>DATDWV010000003.1:0-2677 GCA_035289505.1 Patescibacteria group bacterium
AGCCATCCTTGCTAAATGGTTTCCTAAAATTAAATTACGGCGCCATCAGGACGCCCTGCTGGTGACTAAAATAAAACCATTAGTTAATTACCTCCAATCCTACACCCAACCCATCACCGACGAAAAATTAAAAGCAATTAAAAAATATTTAGCCCAGGAAATCAAACTTAAGGGTTCAATCCCGATCACCAAAGATAGCGGCATCTTCATCGCTAACAAATAATCATGATTAAAGCCGTCGGAAATTAACTTAGCAACCATTGCTGCATTAAAATGAAAAATAATTTTGAAAAATATTATCAAGCGGTGAATTATCTGGAATCAATGGCTAACCTCCCCGAACCCGATTATTTAAGCCTAAAAAGGGGGCGGTCGCTTTTTTTAAAACGTTTCGCCTATTTTTTAAAGCTCCTGGGCAATCCGCATCAAAACTTAAAATATGTCCATATCGGCGGCACTTCCGGCAAAGGCTCGGTCGCCGCCATGATTCAAGAAATTTTAACTGAGGCTGGCTATACTACCGGCCTTTATCTCTCGCCTCACCCCACCACCACTATAGAAAGAATCAAAGTTGATCGCCTTTTAATTGGTCCAGACGAATTTGCTGACCTAATGAACCGAATAAAACCAAAAATTGACTTGGCGTATCAAAAATCGCCTTATGGCCGGCCCTCTTATTTTGAAATTTTAACCGCCCTGGCCTTTTTATATTTTAAAGAAAAAAAATGTGATTATGCGGTTTTAGAAGTTGGTCTAGGCGGCAAATATGACGCCACCAACATTATCCCCAGAGCCGAAGCGACCGTGATTAATTTAATTGACTATGATCATACTCACCTCCTCGGGGAAACCTTAACCAAAATTGCCGAAGAAAAAGCGGCGATTATCAAGCCAAAAACTGCCTTTTTTACCACCGGTCTGAACCATTATCGGGTTTTAGAAATTTTAAAAAAAACCTGCTTAAAAAATAAAGCCAAATTTAACGTTGTTAACCCCCCAAAAACGAGGTATCAGCTTCAATTATTGGGTCAACATCAACAAAATAACGCGGCCTTAGCCGCTGCGGTTTGCCGGCATTTAGGCGTTGCCGAAGCTAAAATCAAAAGCGGTTTAGCTAAAGTAAAATTATCCTGCCGGACTGAAATCATCCAAAAAAACCCGATGATAATTCTGGACGGCGCTCACAATGCTTCAAAGATGAAGACTACCCTTGAAACCATCAAAAATTTGACCCGTTCGACAGGCTCACCTCTCGGTAAATTCGAGGTGACCTTGAACAAGGCTGAAAGGTCAAGGTCAACCCTGAGTGGCACCGAAGGGTTGACATATCAAAAATTATATCTTATTATTGCTTTAACTAAAACTAAAAATCCAAAAACGATTTTTAAAAATATCCAATCACTGGCGGCAAAGGTTTTTATCAGCCGCTATCAATCCAGCGAACGCAAATGTTATCCGCCGCTTGAATTGGCTAAAAAGATGAAATTAAAAAAACCGGCGGAAATTTATTTAGACGCCAAAACCGCTTTCAACCAAGCCCGAAAGCAAGCCGGGAAAAATGATCTGATCTTGGTAACCGGTTCCTTTTACTTGGCCGGCGAACTGCGCCAACACTGGCGCAACGAAGAAAGCTTATTGGAGGAAAGAAAAATTTAAAATAACCCCGACAACATAGCGCAATAAAAATTAATTTACGCTATGTTGAAAAGAATATATCTGCCCGGTGAAATTTATTTTATCACCACCAAAACCTTTAAAAACCAAAAGATATTTGACAATAGTTTGATTTGTGAGTTATTGATTAAAGTATTAGTTGATTGCCGATTGAAATACAAATTTAAATTATACGGTTATGTTATAATCCCGGATCATGTTCATTTGTTGATTATGCCGGCTGAACAAAATAACATTTCCGATGCAATCCGCCACATTAAGGGGAGATTTGCCAGGCTGTATAACCACCAAATCGCCGCGGATAAATTCCGCGGCTACGCGAATGATAAATTATCACCTTGGCCAGAATTTCATTTATCAGCAGACAAAAATCAAACCCCGCCGCGTAGGCGAGGAATTCATCCTCGCCAGGTCTGGCAAAAATCATTCTATGACCACATTATCCGTAACGATCTAGATTTCGAAGAAAAATTAAATTACATCCACGGCAATCCAATAAAACATAAAATTACGGACAACTTAGATAATTATCCTTGGTCAAGCTATCAAAATTATTATTTTAATAAAAACGATTTAATTAAAATTGACTATCCGGATCTATGAAAAACCTTGTTATTGTCGAATCGCCCACCAAAGCCAAAACCATTTCCAAATTTTTGGGGCCCGAATATAAAATCGAGTCCTCTTTTGGTCATATCCGGGATCTGCCAAAATCTAAACTGGGCGTTGACGTTGAAAATAATTTTGAACCCCAATACGTTATCCCACCTAAAGCTAAAAAACTGGCTAATCAACTGAAAAAATTGGCGGATAATTCTAATTTAATTTACTTCGCGACTGATGAAGATCGCGAAGGCGAAGCCATTTCCTGGCACTTGGTTAATATTTTTAAAACTCCGGCGGATAAAATAAAAAGGATTGTCTTTCATGAAATCACTGAAGATGCCATTAAAGAGGCTCTTAAAAATCCACGCGGCATTGATTTAAATTTAGTTAACGCCCA
>DATDWV010000004.1:0-2152 GCA_035289505.1 Patescibacteria group bacterium
TAAAAATTAAATTGATATAATATCGAAGTTCTGTTATTTGGAGAGGTGGCTGAGTGGTCTAAAGCGCCTCACTGCTAACGAGGTGGCCTTTAATCGGGCTCGCGAGTTCGAATCTCGCCCTCTCCGTCTTCATTGAAAATAATTAAAATCATATGGCAGACGAAAATAAAAATCTAAAAAACGAACATGGTAAAGTTTTTTTTCAGTGGTCTTTTCTAGAATTTCCCCATTATGAGCGCAATCGCCAATGGTATGCTTGGTTAGCGGTTGTTGTCGGTTTATTGATTATTTATTCAATATTCAGCGCGAATTTTTTGTTCGCATTAATCAGCATTATTACCGCTTTAATTATTTTGCTTTTTCATCAAAGCAAAAATGAAGTCAATTTTAAAATCACCGAAGACGGCATTTTAGTCAACGCGAAATTTTACGATTACAAAGAGTTGGAAAATTTTTATATTATTTACGAACCGCCGCAAGTCAAAACTTTGTATTTTGAGCCAAAAAGTTTTTTTAATCCGCGAATCCCCGTTGATCTGCAAAATCAAAATCCGGTAAAAATCCGAGAAACTTTAAAAAAATATCTGGCGGAAGACATAGAGCGTGAAAACGAGCCGCTTTCCGATCAAACTTCGCGTATGCTGAAGCTGTGAAATTAATTTTTAATTCATGTCCCCATAGCTCAGCTGGATAGAGCGCAATCTTGCGGAGCTTGAGGTCGTAGGTTCAAATCCTACTGGGGACGCCAAAAAATTAAATGTAAAAATTAATGAATTTAGATTTATCTACACCGGTATCGGCGATTACGCGCGTGGGCAAAACAACGGCTAATTATTTAAAGCGATTAAACATTGAGACCGTCAAAGATCTCATTTTTTATTATCCTTTCCGCTGGCAGGACTTAAGCCAAATAAGTGTTATTGCCCGCCTACAACCAATTGAATTAGCCACAATTAAAGGCAAAATTCAATTGCTTAAAAACCGGCGCAGTCCGGTCAAAAGAAAAATTTTAACCGAAGGATTAATCAGCGATAAAACCGGTTCAATGAAAGTGATTTGGTTTAATCAGCCTTTTTTGACAAAAATTTTAGCTCCCGGCGATGAAGTTTATCTTTCCGGCAAAGTTGATTTTGATAAATATACGCTGCAACTGATTAATCCGATTTATGAAAAAGTAAAACAAGAACAGACCCATACCGCCAGAATCGTCCCGCTTTATTCTTTAAGCGGCGGGTTAACCCAAAAACAGCTCCGTTTTTTGATTAAGTCGGTTTTACCGGCGGTGAATTTAGTTAAAGATTGGCAGTCAAAAGAATTAATTGATGAATTTAATTTGCTTTATTTAAGCGAGGCTTTAAAACAAATTCATTTTCCCCAAAATCAAGCAATTTTAAATCAGGCGATTTTTCGGCTTAAGTTTGATGAATTGTTTTTATTTCAACTCCAAATTCAATTAAGCAAAAATGAAATTAATCAAAGCCGAGCGGAAGCAATTAATTTTTGGGATAAAGAAACGAAAACTTTTGTTGAAGCGCTGCCATTTCGTTTGACTAACGATCAGCGGAAATCCGCTTGGCAGATTTTGAATGATTTACAAGCAACTAAGCCAATGAATCGCTTGCTGGAAGGCGAGGTCGGTTCAGGCAAAACTGTCGTTGCGGCCATTGCCATGTTAAATATTTTTTTAAGCGGCAAACAAAGCGTGCTCATGGCGCCCACGGAAATTTTAGCTTCTCAACATTATAAAAATCTAATTCATTTTTTTAAAAATTCCGATTTAAAAATTGCGCTTTTAACCAGATCTCAGAGATTAATTAATAATCAAAAAGCGGCAAAAAATAAAATTATCAAAGAATTATTAGAAGGCGAGATTAGTATTATCATCGGCACTCACGCTTTAATTCAAGAACAAATTAAATTTAATAATTTAGCTTGCGCGATTATTGATGAGCAGCATCGCTTTGGCGTTAATCAAAGAAAACTTTTGCGTCAAAATTCCGGTAATCCAAAAACCACACCGCACCTGCTTTCTTTAACCGCCACGCCCATTCCTCGATCTTTAGCTTTAACCCTTTACGGCGATTTGGATTTGTCAATTATTAAAGAATTGCCCAAAGAACGAAAAAAAATTATCACTAAAATTATTTCTCTT
>DATDWV010000005.1:0-3107 GCA_035289505.1 Patescibacteria group bacterium
ACTTTTCCGGAATCTCCGCTAAAATCGCGTAAACCCGCGAAAGGATTTGGTTGTCTAATTCCGCTTCCTTTTTACAATTTGGACAAATCCGGCGAACCAAACGCTGGCCGATCATCGCGTTAATCGCCGGTGCCAATAAAAAAGGTTTAACTTGCATGGAAAGCAAGCGGGGGATCGAACCAGCCGCGTCGTTGGTATGCAAAGTGCTCACCACCAAATGCCCGGTTAGAGCCGCGTTAATCGCGATTTCCGCGGTGTCCAAATCGCGAATTTCACCGACCATAACAATATCCGGATCTTGGCGCAAAATTGAGCGCAAGCCATTGGCAAAAGTGTAATTTTTTCCGTAATCAACCTGGCTTTGGTTAATGCCGCCTAATTTATATTCAATCGGATCTTCAATGGTGATAATTTTTGTCCCCGGATCGTTTAATTTGTTTAAAATCGCGTAAAGCGTCGTGGTTTTGCCCGAGCCGGTGGGGCCGGTGGTGATAACCATGCCGTTTGGTTTGCTAATTTCAATTTTTAAAGCTTCAAACGCTTTGCCGCGCAAACCCAAATCCTCAAAAACCAAACCCGCGGTCTGCGCCATCAAAAGCCGCATCACCACGCTTTCGCCGTAAGCCGTGGGCAGGCTGGAAACGCGAACGTCAATTTTGTCGTCTGTCAAAAAAATCGTGAAGCGCCCGTCTTGCGGCCGATCTTCCACGTTGATTTTCAATTTTGCCACTAATTTAATCCGAGAAATCACTTGCGGCCAAATCCGCGCTTCCAAACTGGCCGCGTCCTGCAAAATGCCGTCAATCCGAAATCTGACTTTAATTTCTTTTTCTTCGGCCTCAATATGAATATCTGACGCCCGGGCTTTAATCGCCGCGGCGATAATCAAGGCCAATAAATCAGTAATGGAAACTTCTTTTAACTTTTGGGCCAAATCTTTAAAGGTCGTAATCGCTTTTTCAAATCGCTTAATGTCTGCTTCGCTGATTTCCACGCCGCTGACGAATTTGCGGATTTGAGGCACGCTGCGGTAAAGCTGAAAAGCTAAATCAAAACTTTTTTGAGAAATTAAATAAATTTTGACCGGCACGTGATAACGCTCGCCAATTTCTTTAATCGTTTTTTGAAAATTCGAATTAGCCACGTCAAGCGCGCCAACGCGAATATTAGTGGCACTGCGATAAAAACAAATCGCGCCTAATTTTTTCGCCTCGGTTTCAGAAAACAAAACCAAAGTTTCCGGACTAATCGGCAACCTCCTTAAATTAATGTATTCCAAGCCAAACTCTTGCGCGAAAGCTTGCGCCTCTTTCTCTTTTTCCTTGAAGCGGATGCTTTCCATTTTTTCGCTGAATTTTTCCGCGACCTCTTCGGTAGCGATTTTTGGCTTTTGGCCATCCCCAGTAAAAGAATTCAAATTGTTGTTATTATTTAACATCTTAAATTTAGTATATCAAAAAATCGCCTAAAAGGCGATAAAAAGGTGACGACACAAGAAAAAAAATTTATAACTTAGATGCCCCGAAAGCCGCTTTTCAAACGACTGGTTAAGCTCTCTTTTTTGTTTGACAAAAGCAAAAAAATAATCGCCCAGCTCGCCCAATGAAAAATCGTAAAAATAATTTGGACAAACAAAAACACGAAAAATAACAAAATAAACATCAAAGTTAAACCAAACCAAAAACCGGAAAAAATCTTTAAAAAATAAAACAAAA
This sequence comes from Patescibacteria group bacterium, assembly GCA_035289505.1. GTDB lineage: Bacteria > Patescibacteriota > Patescibacteriia > Buchananbacterales > UBA6539 > HO2-39-17. The sequence continues at coordinate 1,716 of DATDWV010000005.1, forward strand.
TTAACGGCAAATAAAAAGCTAGAAGCGAATTAACCGCGAAATAAATGATAAACAAGATAAAAGCCACTTCTAAGCTCAAAAGCCAGTTTTGGCGAAATAAATGCCAAGCCGAGGCCAGGCCGTCTTTAAATCCCCAGTCCTTTAAAACCACGCCGCAAATCGCGTATTTGCTGACAAAAGTCAGACTTAAAATAAAAATTAAAATTAAAACAAAGCCGGTCAAAGCCAAATAAACTGAACCGGGAAAGTTTAATAAAACAAAAAAGCCGCCCAAACCAAACAGGGCCCAGGCGAGCAGGCGAGTAATTATAATTAAGCCAAAAACCGGCCAAAACTTTTTTAAACCCACACCAAAACCGCGACTGAATTTAAACGATTGGCCGCGGTTAACATTGATTGTTTCCGAAATTAAAGCGCTCACGCAAACATTAACCAGCCAAATCAAAAAGATAGAAACCGCCAAAACAATTAAAGCAATCAGAATAAAAATAAAAAGAAAAACCGGGTTAGTCGTTAAAACCTGAAAAATTCCCCGCAAACCAGCGGAAGTGAAAAGGCCGCCGGTGGCCAAGCCCTGCCAAAACGCCAAAATAATGCCTTGGCCGCCAAAACCATAGCTGCTTAATAATAATTCCAGTTCCCCAACGCTCCCCAGCATGGCCGCGAAAAGGCCAAAAAACCAAAGTCCGGGATTTTGCCAGGCGATTTTTAAAGCTTGGCTGAATATTTGGCGAAAAGTATACATAAAAAATGAAAATTTAAGAAACAGGCGCGGGCGATGGTTTAAATATCGCTTCAAATTCTTCGCGCTCCAAAGTTTCTTGCTTCAAAAGCAAATTGGCGATTTCTTCTAGTTTATGATAATAATCTTTAATAATTGATTTAGCGGTTTTCATCGCGTTGCCGATGAGTTTAGTGATTTCTTTATCAATCGCTTCCGCGATTTTCTCGCTGTAATCGCGTTGTTCGGTGATTTCGCGGCCTAAAAATATTAATTCTTCCCGCTTGCCAAAAGTTCGCGGCCCTAAAGCTTCGCTCATGCCGTATTCCATAATTAAGCGCCGCGCCAATCGAGTCGCTTCTTTTAAATCATTGGACGCGCCGGTGGAGACATCGCCAAAAACTTCTTTTTCCGCGACAAAGCCGGCTAATAAAACAGCCAATTCGTCAATAAATTCGGCTTTGATTTGAAAATATTTGTCTTCGGTCGGCATTTTTAAAGTGTAGCCCGCGGCCCGGCCGCGAGAGATGATGGAAACTTTCTGAACCGGATCGGTATGCGGCAATTGATGGGCAACTAAAGCATGGCCGGCTTCGTGATAAGCAGTAATCTTTTTTTCCCGCTCGCCTAAAAGATGGCTTTTGCGCTCCGGGCCCAAAATCACTTTTTCA
>DATDWV010000006.1:0-3362 GCA_035289505.1 Patescibacteria group bacterium
CCGTTATCTCGGACAGAATTATTGATGAGCTCACTAATTTATTGGCCAGGACGGAAACCGGACAATATTTGTTTAAGGGGCAAAAGCCGCGGAGTCATCTTTCCACTAGATCAGCAGAAAAAATTTTTAACGCGGCCTTACTGAAATCAGGCATTAGAAAAAGAGCGACTTGCCACAGCCTGCGTCATAGTTTTGCCACTCATTTGCTGGAATCCGGTGTTGATGCGGTTTATATCCAAAAATTGCTTGGTCATCAAAGAATTGAAACCACTTTGGTTTACGCCAGAATATCAAATAAGTTTATTAACAACATAAAATCGCCTTTGTAGCATAGATAATTCGTAATTCGTAGGAATATTATTGACAATAGTTTTGCTCTAGATATATAATAAAATCACCTAAAGATGATTGGCGAAGTTACCAGCTTCGCGCTCTCATCCTTCGACAGGCTCAGGATGACAAAGGAATGGGCTCCCATTGTCCGGGACTAAACTTTTAGGCAAACTGAATAAATGAGTGCTTCGGCACATTGTTGGTGCCGTTGAAGATGGGTGGAACCGTCCCGACGTAAAGTCGGGATCCCAAGCAGAACTATTTTTCTGGTTGGGAGTTTTTTTAAGTGTCATTGCGAGTCCCGCCGTAGGCGGGACGAAGCAATCTCGAGATTGCTTCGTCGCTCCGCTCCTCGCAATGACAGAAGAAAGGTATGGCTAATATAATTTTGAAGGGTAAAAAAGTAATACTTCGTCCGCTATCGCTCAACGACGCGCCGCGGTTTTGCCGTTGGCTGGCAGATCAGGAAGTGACCAAATTTTTAGCGATCTATGAGTCGCCGGCGCCGAGCGTGAAAGAAGAAATGGAGTGGATTAAAAAAGCCCGGCGCGACAAAAATAATTTCCGCTTGGCGATTGACACGATGGACGGGGTGCATATCGGCTCTATTGCTTTAAACAAAATTGACCGTTTTACCAAGCGGGCGGAATTCGGCATTTTCATCGGCGATAAAAAATATTTGGGGCAGGGCTTGGGCACACAAGCTTGCCAATTGATTATTGACTACGGTTTTAAAAAATTAAAACTTCATCGGATTTATTTGCGCTATATCGCTTACAATATCCGCGGCGAGAAATCATATCTTAAATGCGGTTTTAAAATTGAAGGCCGCTTGCGCGATCACACTTTTCGCGACGGTTACTTTCATGACCAGATTTTGATGGGGCTGTTGGCGGGGGAATACCTCAAGAAAATTCGAAATCCTAAATCCTAAATCCGAAATAAATTCAAATAACCAAAATTTAAATATTAAAACCTTTTTGATTTTGAAAATTATAATTTAAGTATTGTTTCGAATTTCGAGTTTCGAAATTCGAATTTAAGGAAACCTATGGACAATTTAAACAAAATTAGGCACTCCGCCTCGCACGTGCTCGCTCAAGCCGTTTTGGAGCGTTATTCGGAGGCAAAGCTCGCCATTGGCCCGGCGATTGAAACGGGATTTTATTATGATTTTGACTTAGGCAGTAAAACCTTTTCTGAAGATGATTTGAGTTTGTTGGAAAAAAAGATGCGCCAAATCATTAAGCAAAATCAGAAAATTGAACAGACCGAAATGCCAACTGACGAAGCGATTAAGTTTTTCCAGACTAACAAACAGCCATATAAAGTTGAACTAGCCAAAGAATTTAAAAAAGCCGGTGAAAAAAACGTCGGTATTAACCGGATGTTTGGCTATGATGGCAAAGAAAAATTTATTGATTTGTGCGCTGGCGGCCATGTTAAATCAACCAAAGAAATCGGGGCAATCAAACTTTTGAAAATCGCCGGGGCTTATTGGCGCGGTGATGAAAAAAATAAAATGCTGCAGCGCATTTACGGCACGGCTTTTACTTCCGAAAAAGAACTTCAGGATTATTTGGAACAATTAAAACAAGCCGAAGAGCGAGATCATCGAAAGCTCGGTCAAGAATTGGATTTATTTACTTTTTCCGATTTGGTCGGCGGGGGATTGCCGATGTTTACCCCGCGCGGCACGATTATCCGCCAAGAAATTGAAAACTATCTTTCCGAATTGCAAATTCCCAAAGGTTATCAAAAGGTTTGGATTCCCCATTTGGCCAAAAAAGAACTGTATCAGACTTCCGGGCATTGGGATAAATTCGGCGATGATATTTTTCAGGTGTCAAGCAAAGGCGAAGAAACTTTTGTTTTAAAACCGATGAATTGCCCGCACCACACTCAAATTTACGCTTCACGCCAGCGAAGCTATCGCGAATTGCCGATTCGTTATTTTGAAGTGACGGCGATGTATCGCGATGAAAAAGCCGGCCAGCTTCATGGTTTGTCTCGCGTCCGGGCAATTACGATTGATGATGCCCATTGTTTTTGCCGTTATGACCAAATTGAAGAGGAAGCCAATTTAATTTATGATATTATTGAGCAATTTTACCGGATTTTCAAGATGGAATTAACGCCGCGTTTGTCTTTAAGTGATCCGAAAAATCCGGATAAATATATTGGCGATCGCCGCGTTTGGGAAAAAGCTGAAGATCAACTGCGCCAGATTTTAAAAAAGCGGGTCAAGCAGTTTGAAGAAATTGAAGGCGAGGCCGCTTTCTACGGGCCAAAGATTGATTTTGAAGCCAAAGATTCCATTGGCCGCAAATGGCAATTGGCCACCATTCAATTGGATTTTAACATGCCGAAAAGGTTTAAACTTGAATACATTGACGAAAAAGGCGAGCGGGTTCAACCGGTGATGATCCATCGGGCCGTGGCTGGTTCGTTTGAGCGATTTTTAAGCATTTTAATTGAAAATTACGCTGGCGCTTTTCCCCTTTGGCTAACGCCGGTTCAGGTCCAAATTATTCCAGTGAGCAAAGATTTTTTTGACGCGGCCACAGAAGTTGCCAAAGAACTGGAGACAGCCGGCATTCGGGTCTGGTTTGATGATTTGAATGAAACCGTTGGCTATAAAATTAGAAAAGGGGAAAAACAAAAAATTCCCTATATGCTTGTGATTGGCGAAAAAGAAGCCAAGAGCAAGGATTTAAATATCCGCATCCGCGGCCAAAAAGAAGTGGAAACAATAAATCGAAAGAAATTCATTGAGCGAGTGGTTCAAGAGATTAAAGAAAAAAAATAACGCGATACTAATGACAATTTGTATACCCGTGTCATTGCGAGCGACCCCGAGCGAAGTCGAGGGGGAGCGAAGCAATCCCATTTTTAATGAGATCCTTCGACAAGCTCAGGATGACACAAGGTGTCAGATTGCTTCGTCGTCGTCCCGCGGCTGCGGGACTCCTCCTCGCAATGACGATGTATTAGATATATTAATTTGTAAATTAGCATCGGTTAATAAA
>DATDWV010000007.1:0-2764 GCA_035289505.1 Patescibacteria group bacterium
TGACCGCTGAACTTCTGCTGTAAAATCAATGTGGCCAGGGGTGTCAATAATGTTAATTCGGCATTTTTCCGCTTCGTTGTCCCTCTGCGACCAAAAACAAGTCGTGGCTGCGGCGGTAATCGTAATCCCCCGCTCTTTTTCCTGATCCATCCAATCCATTTCCGCTTCGCCTTCATGAACCTCACCGATTTTATGTTTTTTTCCGGTATAAAACAAAATACGCTCGGTGACTGTCGTCTTGCCGGCGTCAATATGGGCAATAATGCCGATATTTCTAGTTTTTTCTAAAGGATATTCACGAGCCATAAAAAATTAAAAATTCGAAATTCTAATATCAAAACTCGAAACAAATTTAAAATTCGAATTTTTAAAATTCAAAACAGTTTTGGTCATTTGAATTTTGGTCATTTGAAATTGTTTCGAATTTAGGATTTCGTGCTTCGGGTTTTAACGAATAAAGTGGGCAAAGGCGCGATTGGCTTCCGCCATTTTATAAGTGTCTTGACGTTTTTTAATGGCCGCGCCTTCTCGATGATAAGCGGCGATTAATTCATCGGCTAATTTTTTCCTCATCGGCGCGCCTTTTCTGGATTTGGCTGCGTTAATCAGCCAGCGATAAGCCAAAGTCTGGCGCCGCTCGCCGACCACGGCCACGGGGATTTGATAATTGCCGCCGCCGATTCGGCGCGACTTAACTTCCACTTCCGGCCCAACATTTTTAATCGCTGTGTCAAAAACTTCCAATGGGTCTTTTTTTTCTTTTTCTTTAATTAATTCAAAACAATCATAAACGATTTTTTGGGCAATTGATTTTTTGCCCTGCTCCATTATATGATTGATAAATTTAGTAATGCTAACACTTTGATATTTTGGGTCAGCAATAATTTTTCGTTTAGGAGTTTTTCCTCGCATAAAAATTTTAAGCTTTCTTTTCTTCAACTTTTTTAGCGCCGTAAAGACTTCGGCTGCGCCGGCGATTAGTCACCCCAGTCGTGTCATAAATGCCACGCACAATGTGATAGCGCACGCCCGGCAAATCTTTGACCCGGCCGCCGCGGATTAAAACCACGGAATGTTCTTGAAGGTTATGGCCTTCGCCGGGAATATAAGCGGTCACTTCCATGCCGTTAGAAAGCCGCACCCGAGCGATTTTACGCAAAGCCGAATTCGGTTTTTTCGGCGTCATGGTAGTAACTTTAACGCAGACGCCACGCTTAAAGCCAGAGCCTTTGGGCATTTCTTTCTTCACGCGATGTAGGGTGTCGGAAACCAGCCGCAAAGCCGGTGTTTTTGATTTAGTCGGTTTGGTTTTTCTCCCTTTTTTCACTAATTGACTAATCGTAGGCATGTTTCAAATAATTAACAGGTGGTTTATTAACTCTAAAAAAGTCTGCCTCGCCCTAGCGGGACAGTTAAAAATACAAAAATATCTTAGCGGAAAAATATAATTTCGTCAACCCCGCACCTTTTAGATATATATAATTTAATGATTTAGCCGTCTTTATTATAGATGAAAAAATTAATACTGATAGATCATTTTCACTAAATTATCTAAAGCGCGAAGCGCAATATCTAAAAGGTGCGGGGTCAAGTTAAACCAAAAATTCTAATAAAAACATTAAAAATCATTTGAATTAAAGCGCCGATATAAGGCATAAATAAGAACAAAAGCAGAATGGACACCACTAAACCATAACGGAGCATAAATAAAGGGTTGCCTAATGGCGTTTGGGCGATTAGGCGGCCAATCGGGGAAAAAGTCGTTAAAAAATTAAAACCGTCAAAACCAGGCAAGGGAATTAAATTAAACACGGCCAAAACTAAATTAACCTGAAATAAAACTTGAAAAAAGAAGACGCCTAAATTGTTAACCGGCAAAAACATTAATTGTAAAGCTAATTTCAAAATTAAAATGCCGATCACGGCTAAAACCAAATTGGTCGCCACTCCGGCCAAAGTCACCCAGCGATAAGCCGCCGCTCCTCCGCGCAAGCGATAGGCGTTAACCGGCACCGGCTTGGCCCAGCCAAACAAAAAACCGGAATTTGAAACAAATAAAAGCAGGGGCACTAAAACTGACCCGACTGGATCAATATGAACCAATGGATTAAGCGAGAGCCGGCCGGAAACCCGCGCCGTATCATCGCCAAAACGATTAGCCACGTAACCATGAGCGATTTCGTGTAAAATCACCGAACCGATAAAAACCACGATGTAGATTAAAAAAATGATGCCTTCCATAAATTCATTTTAGCATAATCCTTGACTTTTTAAAAATATCTGATATAATAAACAAAATTAGAGTCCATTAAAGTGGACTGCCAAGTTTTTGAAATTTGACCCATTCGGCAAGCTCAGGGTCACTCTGAGCTTGTCGAAGAGTGAGATTTGAAATTTGAATTTTTATCTTATGTCTATTTGTGAAATTTGCGGCCGCGGGCCGCTCAAAGCCAATTGGCGCAGTCATTCCAACCAAAAAACAATTCGGCGGCAAAAAATCAATTTGCAGACCAAAAAAGTTGACGGCAAAAGAATGATTATTTGCACCAGATGCTTGAAAACAATTTTAAAGAAAAAAACTAAGTAGTTTTGGCAAATTGCTAATGGCAAATTGCGAATCGCTACTTAGTTTTTTTAGTATACAAAAAAAAATCGACCCACGCCAGTTTGTTAAAACCAACACGGGTCGATGAATTGAAACCTGCCTGCCGGCAGGCAGGCTTCAATTCATCGACCCGTGTTGGTTTTAACAAACTGGCGTGGG
>DATDWV010000008.1:0-3708 GCA_035289505.1 Patescibacteria group bacterium
CGGCGACGGTCAAATCCGTTCGGGCTAAAAGTTTTTTTTCCACTAAATCCCTTTTATATTCCGGATTAATCACCTGGTAATTATCAATGTAAGTGTTGGCGGTTTCGATATCGGCAAAAGTGAAAATATTTTTTAAATTAAAAATTGCCAAATTGCTCGCGTTATCTTGATCCAGTTGGTCATAAATTTGGTTATAAAAGTTAACGAATTCGAAATTAACCAGCCGCAAATTCGGCATAATTAAACTTTTATAAGGCGGGTTAAAAAAAGAATTAAGATTTAAAAAATAAGGCGCCCAATCAAATTTCAGCCAGTGATATGGCGAAAAAAGACTGGCCTCGGAAAAATCTTCATCATTTTGAACAAAAAAGTTTTTTTGATAGACTTGAGGGATTTGACTGACTTTTTTAAAGCCGTAGTGATTGCTTAAAAAAGGCAAACTGTTTAAAATAAGGTATAAAAGTATAATAACGCTTAAATACGTTATATTTTTTTTCTCTTGAGATTTAACTAAAATAAACAAATTAACAATTAAAATCGCGTAAAGAAAGGTTTCAATGAATTGCAAAAATCCGTAGTCATTATAGAGAAAGCCGAAAATTGAGCGGTGCCATTTTAAAAATAAGTCAAAGTTTAAAAAATATCCCAAGTTATTAATAAAAAATAAAATGAGCAGGGAAATGACAATAATTAAATTTCTTTTGTCGCGAAAAAACGCCAAAGCGTAAAGCAAAATCCCGATTTTAAAAATAATTTGAATGATTTTAAAAAAATCAAAAGCGTTTTTGTCCGCGTAATTATCGGCAAAGCCGGGCAAACCCTGGGGATTATAATAAAAGCTTAAAACTGAAGGTGTAAAACCGCCGGGATTGGAAAAAGCGTTGATAAACGAATCTTTAAAATTATAATTTGCCCATTCAAACTTCTGAAACGCTTCCTGATAATTCACCACCACGTTTTGCGAATTTAAAATTGAAGGCAGGGTGGAAACCAAAAACGGACTGATAATTAAAAAAATGGTTAAAATAAAAATACCCAGCCGATGGCGATTTAATTTAATTTTTTCAAAAAAGATCAAACCGAGAAAAACTAAAGTTAAAATAATAATTGGAATTAGTCGCAGATAAGTCAAAAGATAAACGCCAAAAATCGCGGCAAAAGTCAGATATTTAATTTTTCCGCTTTCAAAATAATTAAACGCGGCCAATAAAAAAACGATAAAGCTTGGATAAATGTAACTGACCGCAAATAAGGTGCCAAGCAAAAGGGCAAACGGATTAAAAGCTAAAAATAAACCGCCAAGCCAAAGCCCTATCTCCCCCGCTTCCGGCATTATTTTTTTTAATAATTTCTGACCAAAATAAAAACTCAAAAAATAATATAAAAAGTAAAAAATAATTTGGCCAAAAATCGGGGTAAATAAATAACTTAAAACAAATTGATAAATTGAAATTAACAAATGAGGAAAGGCCATCACTGAATTGTCATAACCAAAATAAAACCCATCGGTTGAAGCGAAAAGGCCGAGTTTAGACATCATCATTTCATAGGCCTGTTTGAGAGTCGGATAATAAAAACCGCTGTCGGCAAACGCCCAAATCCCCTTTTGGATGATCAAAAAACCAAGACTGATCAAGGTCAAAGCCAAAAAAACCAAATAAGGCCAAAAATTAAAAACAAATTTTCTAATCTTATTTTCCATGATAAATTATTTTTTTAAATAATCCTTCAAGATATTGGCGCTGACGGCCGGAAAATAACAAACCGGCCAAAAGCTGGGAATAAATCAAAACCAATTGTCTTAAATCTAATTTTAAATTAAATTCTTTAATTGCCCAGCGGCGCAAACGAAAAGCTTTTTTCGCAAGGGCTTTGCCTTGGTGAGCGGTTGAATTGGCGTGATAGCGATAAAGCAATAAAAATTCCGAAATATTGCTCACAAGATACCCGCGATAAATCAAACGATACCACAAATCAATATCTTCCACGTAAATCCATTCTGGCTGATAACCGCCGACCGCCAAGACGTCGGCTTTGCGATACATTGCTGTCGCATGGACAATCGGAGAATAATTAATCAGGTTTTTTTTAATTTCTTCGGGCTGAATCGGTTTAGTTCGAAAATCAATGGCCTGATTTTTTTCATCAATCATTCTGATAAAGGTGCCGACAGCGCTGATTTTTGGATTTTTTGTTAAATATTCATATTGCTTAGCCAAGCGATTCGGCAAAGACACGTCATCGCCGTCCATTCGGGCAATAATTTCGGCACGCGATATTTTTAAGCCTAAATTAAGATTATGAACAATGCCCTGATTGGTTTTATTTTTTAAATAAATTATTCGCGGATCATTCAGATAATTTTTGACTATTTCTTCGGAATCATCAGTTGACGCGTCATTGATAATAATCAATTCAAAATCAAAAAAACTTTGGTTTAAAATACTTTCAAGCGCTTCTTTTAAATAAGGCTTTGCGTTATAAAACGGCAAGATAACAGAAATTTTTGGCGATAGATTATTCATCTTAATGATTATTTCTAAAAAAGTTAAAAAGGCTGATTCTGATCTTCGCCGGAAAAATAAAAATCGTTACGGCCTGAAAAAAATTATACAAAAAATCAATTAAGCTGAATTGATAAGCCGAATTTTTCCGGTTATTTAATCTAATTTTAATCGTGTTAATTTCCAAATCGCGCAATTTTTTAAAAGTAATTGAATTTTTGCTTTGGCGATACCTTAAAACCGGCTCGCTTAAATTGGCAAATTCGTAATTTTCACCGATTCTAAAGGATAAATCCAGGTCTTCGGCCGCCACTAAATTTTCCTTAAAACCACCGGCCTTAACTACCGCTTCTTTTCTGAGCATGGCCGCGGGCTGGGCCGCCGGCGAATAGCGAAATATTCGTTTTCTTAAAATTTTGTCATTGGCGGGATATTGCCGCAACCCGATATTTTTATCTTCATTGAAAAACAAAAGCCAGCCGCCGCAAATGCCAACCGCCGGTTTTGACTTTAAAAAATTTAATTGTTTTTCCAAACGATTGATAAAAGAAATATCATCCGCGTCCTGCCAAGCGATAAAATCCGCTTTTGCCAAACTGACCAATTTATTCCGATTCGCGCTAATGCCTAATCGCGATTCATTTCTAAAAATTGAAATTCGTTTGTCTTTTAATTGATAAGACTCAAGAATCGGCCAAGTCTGGTCTGTGCTTGCGTCATCAATAATTAAAAATTCAAAATCACTTAGAGTCTGGCTTAAAATGCTTTCAATCGCCAAACCCACAGTTTTTTGCGCGTCACGGACGGTCATTAAAACGCTAACCAATGGAAATTCAGCCATAAAATTATTTTTCTTTTTGGAATTTGCTTTTTCGGCTAATCACGTAAAGCGGGCGGTTTAAAACTTCGTTTTGAATACTGGCAATGTAAAGTGAAATTAATCCCAGGCAGCTTAAAATAATTCCGGTTAAAAATAAATTCAATATCACCAAAATCGCCGGGCCGGAAAAATTAAAACCGGTCAAGTCATTAAAAATATATTTATCAATAAAAATAAAAAGACCAAGCGGTCCGGAAAATAAAATTATTAAAACGCCCAAATAGCCGGCCAATTTCAACGGGATAAAACTATGAGCCACAAAACCGTTTAAGGCCAGTTTAAATAATTTGCGGCGGCTATAAGCGGGTTTGCCGCTTAAACGAG
>DATDWV010000009.1:0-5526 GCA_035289505.1 Patescibacteria group bacterium
CCCATGGCGCGGACTTGGGCTTCGCGGAAGCGAATGGCTTGGCCTAAGGCGGTGACCAAAATGATTTCGTCGCGGCCGCTTGAAGGCTTCACCCATTCCAGTTCGTCATTTTTCTTTAACCGAATGGCGATTAAGCCGGAGCGGCGGATATTGTCAAAATCCGACAAATTAACTTTTTTAATGTTGCCTTTGCTCGTCACTAAAACCAAATATTTATAATCCGCGATTTCGCTTAGCGGCAGTGAAGCGGAAATTTTTTCGTCTGGCGCCAATTGCAGGAAATTGACGATCGCTTGGCCCTTGGCCGTGCGCGAGCCCTTGGGGATGTCGTATGCTTTAAGTTGAAAGACGCGGCCTTGCGTGGTGAAAAACAAAATATCCGAATGAGTCGTGGTCGTAAAGAAATGTTCCACCACATCTTCTTCTTTGGTGGTTAAGCCCGCCACGCCCTTACCGCCGCGGCCCTGAGTTTTAAATGTTTCCGGCGGCAGACGTTTGATATAGCCGTCTTTGGTCATGGTGATAATCGTGTCTTCATCCGGAATCAAATCTTCGGTGGAAAAACTTTTAGCGCCATGAGCGATAATTTGGGTGCGACGAGCATCGCCAAATTTATTTTTTAGATTAGCCAATTCTTCTTTGATAATATTTAAAATTTTGGCTGGCGATTTCAGGATTAATTCCAAGTCTTTGATTAAGGCTAATTTTTCTTTTAGTTCCTGCTCAATTTTTAAGCGCTCCAAATTGGCCAGTTGCTGCAAACGCATTTCTAAAATCGCCACGGCTTGGCGCTCGCTTAATTTGAATTTTTTGATTAAATTAATTTTGGCGACTTCTTTGTCCCGCGATTGTTTAATCGTTTTAATTATTAAATCAATTTTAGCCAAGGCCAATTTTAAACCCTCTAAAATATGAGCGCGGTCTCTGGCTTTGTTTAAATCAAATTGAGTGCGCTTTTTCACCACGTCTTGGCGGTGTTTGATATATTCTTCCAAAATCATTTTTAAAGTCAACACCCGCGGCTGAATGCCATCAACCAAGGCCAGCATATTGGAATGAAAAGTCGTTTGCAAATCGGTTAATTTGAAAAGCGTGTTTAAAACTTTTTTCGGATAAGCGTCCTTTTTTAATTCAATGACAATGCGTACGCCTTCTTTGGAAGATTCGTCGCGCAAATCTTTAATCCCTTCCAGTTTTTTGTCTTTGACTAATTCGGCGATTTTTTCCAAGAGCGTCGCTTTATTGACTTGATAAGGAATTTCGCTGACAATAATTTTAAAACTGCCGCCCTTGTCTTCCACGATTTCGGTTTTGGCGCGCACCACCACCCCGCCCTTGCCGGTGGCGTACATTTGTTTAATTTCATTAAGATCAAAAATAATACCACCGGTCGGGAAATCAGGGCCATTCACGAATTTAATCAAATCGTCAATGGTCGCGTCCGGATGATCAATTAAATGAACAATGCCTTCAATAATTTCGGTTATATTGTGCGGGGCAATGCTCGTGGCCATGCCGACAGCAATGCCCATGGTGCCGTTTAAAAGCAAATTCGGCAATTCAGCCGGAAAAACCGTTGGTTCTTTTTGGGTGCCGTCGTAATTGGCGACAAAAGGCACGGTTTCTTTTTCCAAATCAGTGAGCAATTCCTCGGCGATATTGGCTAATTTGACTTCGGTATAACGCATGGCCGCGGCGCTGTCGCCGTCCATTGAGCCGAAATTGCCCTGGCCTTTAATCAACGGATAGCGCAGGGAAAAATCCTGAACCATTCTGACTAAAGATTCATAAACCGCGGCATCGCCGTGAGGATGATATTTACCCAAAACTTCACCAACGACCGTGGCGGATTTGCGGAATTTGGCTTGCGGCTTTAAACCAATATTCCACATCGCGTATAAAATCCGGCGGTGAACCGGCTTTAAGCCGTCTCGAACATCGGGCAGGGCGCGGGAAATAATGACCGACATCGCGTAATCCAAATAAGATTGCTGCATTTCTTCAACAATGGATTGCTTCACCAATTGGCCAACATCACCTTTGGCCGTTAGTTTTTTGTCTTCCGCGGTTGGCTCGGCTTCGGCTGGATTATTTGCCGGTTTTATTGATTTTTGCGGTTTTGCTTTTTTTGCCATAATTATTGATTTGCTAGTTGTTGGTTTTTTCTAAGATTTTTTCTTTTAATTTTTCTAATTCAGCGGGTGATAAATCAATGGTCGCGGTTGCCGCGGTTTGAACAGTGGAAGTGCTTAAAGAATCTTTTATTTGATTTTTAATGCTTTGAGCTTCGTCACTGGTTTTTTGAAAAAAATTTAAGACGTCGTTAGATATTTGCCGCCATTCGTTGTCTGATTTTTGGTCAGCGGGAGCTTTTAAACTGAATTTTAAAGACACCAGCCAGCCCAAAGTAATCGTTGACATTAAAAAAATTAAAATTAAAATGAAAATTTTTTTTCTTTTCTCTTCCGGCCAGTTTTCAAAATCAAATTTCATCTTAATTTTATTTGAACGCAAAAATTAAGGCTGCAAAATCACCACGCGCAAATCTTCTTGGGGCAAATCTTTTTTGGCCACTTTGAATTTATTGGGCCGTTCGGTGGGGCAAATGCCGATTTCTTTGCAGAATTTGTCTACGCCGTCAATTTTTGCGCCAAGTTTTAATTCAGGCAATTGAAAATGCATAGGGATGACTAAGCGCGGCTCGATTTGACTAATCACTTCCGTTGCCTGCTTGGCATTTATCGTGTAAGTCCCGCCCACCGGGATAAATAAAATATCAACGCCTTCTAATTTTTCAATTTGGCCGTTGGTTAAAAGATGGCCCAGGTCACCCAAATGGGCTAAACTGATGCCGTCAATTTCAGCTCGATAAATGACATTTTCTCCTTTTTGTTTGCCGCTTTCATTGTCGTGAAACGAAGGAATGCCGTAAATGAAAATATTTTTTATTTCGTATTCGCCGGGTTCACTAATAACAAAAGGCGGCTGATCAGAGGTGCTTTTGATCGCCGAAACATTGTTATGGTCTTCGTGCTGATGGCTGATGGTGACGACGTCGGCGGTCAGGCGAGGCAATTTCAAACCGTATTTTGCGCCAAACGGATCCATGACCAGCGTGCTTTTCTCGCCCTCAATTTTAAAACAAGATTGGCCAAACCATTGGATATTCATATATTTAAATCTCAAAATTTTGGTAGGCCGCCCTTCGCAAACTCAGGGCGCCACCCTTTAATCTTAACTAAAAAAAGGCTCTTATTTACCTCTCTTATTTTAGCAGATTTTAAGAAATTTGGCAAGAAAAAATTAGGATTTTTTTTCGCTTAATTTAGTTAATTCTTCTAATCAATTTCCAAATCTTTTAATTTGTCTAAACTGGCCATTGGCGGCTTTTTTTGAGTCGGTAGTTTTTGGCTGAACATCTGTTTTCTTTTTTCTAATTCATCGTTGGCTTGCTGTTGGCGTTTTTGAGTTTCCTCGGTAATTTCTTGGGCCAGATAGCGGCCTAAAGCGCTTTTCGGCTGGTAATATTTAGGGCTTTTGCCCGCGGCTTCTTGGTCCCGTTCTCTTAAATTATCAATCTCAATATTCACCCGGACATGTTTTTGGCGCTTGGTATCAGCCTTGGCTTGATTTAAATCCCGCTGTTCGCGATCGGCTTTTTGCCAAAGTTGTGACGGCGATCTTAATTTTGAAATCGTGCTTTTTCCCTGCAAATGTTTAATTGCCTTAATGGCTTGTTGTTTTGAGGCGCCACTATAAAGCAAACGGCTCATCTTGGCGGCCTTTAATTCCCGGCTGACTTTTTGCGGCAAATAACTCTTGTTGCCAGACAAGGTTTTTTTGAAAACATCTTTGGAAATTTTGCCAAGCGGCGGCGGCATATAATTAATATTATTTTAGCATAATTGTATGACAAAATATACTATGATAGTTAATATTATAAAAGCTTGACAGCGATTCCTAAATCCCCTATAATTTAACATTGTTGCTCTTAATGAAATTTAGTTTCTAATTAATCCACGAAAAGCCCTTGGAATCAAACTTTTTCGCGGGCTTTATCCTTTCTTATTGGATAAGGTTAAGCCAATTTTTTTGTTTAATAAATATGGAAAATTCAATTAAAATTTCTGACAACAAACAAGTTAATATTAATGAAGCCGGCGGGTTTAAAAAACTTTTAGCCGAAACCGATTTGGTGAAAATTCCCAAAGTCGGCGATATTTTGTTGGGTAAAGTCATTGACGTTTCCCGCGGTGAAATCAGAATTGACATTGAAGGCTTAACTACCGGCGTTATTCGCGGCCGAGAGCTTTTGGAGGCTGGCGAGGATTACGCGGATTTGAAAATCGGCGATTCTGTCGAAGCCACGGTAATTGATTTGGAAAATGAAAACGGCGAAATGGAACTTTCTTTTCGTTTTGCCGGCCAGCAAAAAGCCTGGCATGACTTAAACGAACTTAAAACCGAAGGCAAAATTGTCAAAGCCTTAATCACTGATGCCAACAAAGGTGGTTTGATGATTAAAGTCGGCAAAGTCGCCGGATTTTTGCCGGTCTCCCAATTAATGCCCGAACATTATCCGCGCGTGCCCGGGGGCGATAAAAATCGGATTTTGGATCGCTTAAAAAGTTATATTGGCCAAGAATTTGAAGTCAAAGTGATTGACGCGACCGAAGCCGAAGACAAATTGATCGTTTCGGAAAAAGCGGCTTGGGAAGAAAAACAAAAAGACGTAATCGCCAGCTACAAAGTCGGGGATATGATTGAAGGGGTGATCACCGCCGTGACTGACTTTGGCGTTTTCGTGGAATTCGGCAGCGATCGCTTGGAAGGCTTGGTTCATATTTCCGAATTGGCTTGGCAGCGAATTGATAATCCCAATGATTTAGTCAAGGTCGGCGATAAAATCCAAGCGGCGATTATTAATGTGGAAGGCTCAAAAATCTTTTTGTCCATGAAAAAACTCAAAGAAGACCCGTGGAAAAACGCTTTAACCAAATATCAAGTCGGCCAAAGCGTTTCCGGCAAAGTTTTGAAAGTCAATCCTTTCGGACTTTTTGTGGAATTAGACCCCGAAATTCACGGCTTGGCCCATGTTTCCGAGCTTTCTGCCAAAGCCAGTGTTAATCCGATGGAAATTGCCAAGCCCGGCGATGTTTTGTCTTTTAAGATTTTATCCATTGAACCCTCAGCTCATCGTTTGGGTTTAAGTTTAAAAATTTCTCAAGTGAAACCCCAAACCAACCCCGAGCCAGAACCGGCGGCGCCTTCGGCCGAACCAACCCTGGCTCCGGCCGAGCCAGCCGAGCCAGCCGCTAATTAAGCTTGAATTTCAAAACCAATTTCGGTATACTTTTAGTATCCTAATTTAGCTTGGATTAATTCATAGATTAACAGTCAATGAAAAATTTAGCGAAAAATTTTTTAATTGTTTTTCTGGTTTTTTTGGTAGTTGCCAGTCTTTTTAGTTTTTCCCTAACTCCGCCGCAGGAAAAAATTTCTTTGGATATTATCGGCATGGTTGAT
>DATDWV010000010.1:0-2396 GCA_035289505.1 Patescibacteria group bacterium
GCGCTTTCCAAAAGCATTAATAAAAAAATGCCCGCGTAGCCGGTCAAACCAATGATGTAAGTAATCCAATAAACCAAAAAGCTAATAATGGGTTCAATCATAGATTAATTATATCGGTTTGATTTTAAATGAGCAAGAGTTTTAAACTCTGATTTTTTTTGCTATGATGGTATTGTATGAAGCTTAATCACAATCACGCTAAAGCTTGGGTAATTTCAGTGGATATGGGTTATGGCCATCAGCGTGCGGCTTATCCTTTGAAATTTTTGGCCCATGACAATCAAATTATTTCCGCCAATAATTATTCGGGCATTCCGATTTCTGATCGGAAAATTTGGCGCGAGGCAAAAAATTTTTACGAATTCATTTCTATTTTTAAAAAAATTCCGATTATCGGCCACGCGGCCTGGAAATTTTATGATCGTTTGCAGGAAATTCCCAAATTTTATCCCAAGCGTGATTTGTCAAAATTAAGCTTTCAGGTGAAAAAAATTTATGATTTAATTGAAAATAAAAAGTGGGGGAAACACTTAATTGATAAATTGGCGAAAAAACCCCTGCCTTTGATTACGACTTTTTTTGTTCCGGCTTTTATGGCTGAAGCCTTTAATTATCCGGGTGAAATTTATTGCTTGACCACAGACGCGGATATTAATCGGGCCTGGGCGCCGAAAAATCCGGTTGCCAGCCGGATTAATTATTTCGCTTCAAACTATCGCGTGATGGAGCGGTTAAAACTTTACGGCGTGGCGAGCAAAAGAATTTTTTTCACCGGCTTTCCCTTACCTCTGGAAAATATCGGCAATGCCAAATTAAACGTCTTGAACACAGATTTAGTTCAGCGTTTAATCAACTTGGATCCCAAGCAAAAATATTGGCAATTATATCAGGAAATCGTTAAAAAAAATTTGAAAATAAAAAAATTGCCTAAAAAAAGCAATCATTTGTTAACCTTAACTTTTGCCGTTGGGGGAGCGGGCGCGCAAAAAGAAATCGGCGCTCAAATTACGCGCAGCTTAAAAAATGAAATCTTAAATAAAAAATTGAGATTAATTTTAGTCGCCGGCATTCATAATAACGTCAATCATTATTTTCGTTCGGAAGTGATTAAGGCGGGCTTGGCTAAAGAGCTGGGGCGGGGAATAAAAATTATTTTTGCCGGCAACCGCGATGAGTATTTTAAAAAATTTAATTTGGCTTTGCGCCAAACAGACATTTTATGGACCAAGCCGTCAGAATTAAGTTTTTACTGCGCTTTAGGCTTGCCGATTATTATGGCGCCGCCAATCGGCTCGCAAGAAGAATTTAATCGCAAATGGATGCGCACGATTGGCGCGGCGGTGACTCAAGAAGATCCGCGTTACGCCAATCAATGGTTAATGGATTGGATTGATTCCGGCTGGTTTGCCGAAGCGGCGATGCAAGGCTATATTGAAGCGCCGAAATTAGGCACTTACAATATTGATAAAATTATCGGCCATAAATTCGGCGAAGCGAAAATGCCGAAAATGGTCCTCCAATATTAGCTTATAGCTGTTAGCTGATAACTTTTAGGCGCAAAAAGGGGGTTGGGGATAAGTATCAGATGTGATTTTTAGATTAATCATCTCAAAATGATTATTTTTTTTATTGAAAATAAGGGCAAAATTTGGTTTTTGGATTGACAAAAAAAGTTAGATGTGCTATCATTAGATTAGAGGCTAGTAATATAGTGCCACAGTGTCATTTTGCTATAGGATGCCCAAAAGGGTCCAATGGCGGAAATCAAACCCACTTTGGCAACCTATCAAAGCACTTTTCAAGTCACTGGCCGCTAAATCAAAATCAAAGCAAAACAAAAACCAAAGCCTGACCTCCCGTAGTTTTAGCGAAGGAGGGGAGATGATTTGTCCAAAAACGGCATTTCTATTTCAAAATTAAGTTGAGTTGAGTTGAGTTGAGTTGAGTTGAGTTGAGTTGAGTTGAGTTGAGTTGAGTTGAGTTGGTAACGCTTTTGCTTTGTTCGGGGCGTTTTTTCTTTTTTAAAAATATAACTTTCAGCCTTTTAAAGGTTGAAGGAAAATAAAAATAAAAATAAATAAAAATATGTTTATTGGACAATATCGGTTACATGATATTACCAGAAAAATTGATCGGGATAAGAGCACGATTATTCGTTGGGAAAAACAGGGATTAATCCCTAAAGCCCGTCGCGACAGCCGCGGCTGGCGTTATTATACTATAGCCGAAGCAGAAAAAATTATTGCTTTAGCCAGAAAAACTAATTATTTTCAGTCGGCTAAATTATCAACCGATCAAGCGCCGGCAGAAACTAATTTTAATTTAGGAAAATTAAGTTATGGTTTTGTCGCCGGTGCGATTATTTTTATTCTTTACAGTCTTTTTTCTTTGGGCTT
>DATDWV010000011.1:0-2284 GCA_035289505.1 Patescibacteria group bacterium
ACCGATTTAACTAACGCGGAAAATGATTTGGCCAACACCGAAAAAACTTACAGCCAAAATATCGTTAACGAAAGGCAAAATATTTTAACTGATATTAATTCGGCTTTAACCAAGGCTAATATTTCCCTGCAAAAAGTTTATGACACCTTAAATTATAAAAACGACGCGAAAAATTTTTCCACTTCAAATGCCACGCTTCACAATCAAGTCAAAGACGAATACGCCGATTCCGTGGCAAAAGTTGACGCCGCCCAATTAGCTTATAGTTTGGCGATTTTAGACTCAAGTGACGAAAAAATCAATCAAGGAGTTGACAAAACCGCAATCGCCTTGAATTTGGTTTCCAAAATTTTGGATGATCTAACCAAACTCTTTGATTATGTCATTGTCACTTCCACCCTGACTCAATCGGAATTAGATACTTTAAAAACAACGATTAACACCGAACGAACGACGACAGACGCCAGTGTGAACACCATTCAAGGCGCGAAAAACGATTTAGCCAGCGCCCGTTTGAATTATGAAACCAAAGTTCAGGCGGCAAAAGACGCGGTGGAAACCGCTCGGAAAAATTTGGCTAAGGTTGAAGCGGATTTGGCGTTCAAACAAGCGCCCGCCAGATCAGAAGACGTGATTTTATACGAAGCGCGCGTGGCAAAAGCCAGAGCGGATTTGGCCTTGGCCCAAGACAGATATGACGAGACGATTTTGCGCGCGCCGATTAACGGCGTGGTTACCGATATTAACGTTGACGTGGGCGAACAAACCAGTTTAAGCGAAGCGGCAATCGTGATGCTCGCCGAAGGCAATTATGAAATTGAAGTTGATATTCCGGAATCCGATATCACGAAAATTGATTTGCAAGACGAGGCCGAGATTACTTTGGACGCTTTTAGTCCGGAAGATATTTTTTTGGGCGTGGTGACCACGATTAACCCGGCTCAAACCGAAATTCAGGACGTGATTTATTATCGGGTGACGGTAAGTTTAAAGCCGGAGCAATCGGAAAAAATTAAATTCCTAATTGATAAAATTAAGCCGGGCATGACGGCAAACGTGGATATTAGAACCGCGATATCCCAAAACGTTTTAGTCATTCCCCTTCGGGCGGTTAAAGAAAAAAATGGCGGTTTTGCGGTGGAAATTTTGGTTAATAATCAGCCCATGGAAAAAACCGTGACTTTGGGTTTGCGCGGCAATGATGGTTTAGTGGAAATAACTTCAGGTTTAGAAGAAGGGGATAAAGTGATTACCTTTACCCGCAATATCAAATGATTTTAAGCTTGGGAGATTTTAATTCGACATTCTAAAACCTATCCCGACGTTAAGTCGGGATCCCGACCGAAGCGTCGGGACAACCTAAAACCTACAATCTAACTTATGTTTCGCCGTTATTTAACAGTTTTAAAAAATTTTGATTGGGTGCTTTTCGGCGCCATTTTTCTTTTAATCAGCTTTGGTTTGGCGGCATTATTCAGTATTGCTTTAAGCGCCGCGCCGCCGGATTTTTTGAATTTTAAAAAACAATTGATTTTTGCCGGCTTGGGTTTGGCTTTGCTTTTTATTCTTAGTTTTTTGAATTACCGTTTTTGGCAGCATTTAAGCTTAATGATTTATCTTGGGGTCGCGCTCCTGCTTTTGTTGGTGATTTTTTTTGGCACCACGATTCGGGGCACAACCGGCTGGTTTTCTTTTTTCGGTTTTAATTTTCAGCCGGTGGAATTAGCCAAAGTTGCCCTCATTTTAATTTTAGCTTGGTTTTTAAACCATTATTCTCATCAATTAAATCAGCTTAAATTTTTTTTGCTGTCTGGCGCGATTGCCGGGCTTTATTTTTTACTCGTCATTTTTCAGCCTGATTTCGGCTCGGGCATAATTTTAGTTTTAATTTGGTTTTGGCTCATGCTTTTGGGCCGGGCTAAAAAAATTCATTTAGGCGCGATTATCCTCGGCGCGATTTTTATTTTTATTTTCGCCTGGTTTTTTCTGTTCGCGCCTTATCAAAAAGATCGGATTTTGACTTTTTTTGATCCCGGTCGCGATCCTTATAACCGCGGCTATCATGTCCGCCAAGCGGTCACGGCGGTGGGCGCCGGCGGATTTTTAGGCCGGGGGCTTGGTTTTGGCTCGCAAAGCCAGCTTAAATTCATTCCGGCGAGCCAAACCGATTTTATTTTCGCGGTCATTGCCGAAGAGCTCGGATTGTTGGGCGTGAGCTTGATTTTGGGCTTTTGGGCGATATTTTTTTACCGGCTTTACAAGGCGGCGATGATGATGCGCGATA
>DATDWV010000012.1:0-2168 GCA_035289505.1 Patescibacteria group bacterium
GAAAGATTGCCGTCAATTCTCAAGACTGGCGGCATGCCGACAATCAAATGCAAATCCGAAGCGCTTTGATCAACCGCGATTTTAAATAAGTCTTCAAGTTTCATAGGACGATACGAATTATGAATTATACGAATCTACGAATTTATTTGTAGATTCGTATCGCGCGTTATTCCCAGTCTTTCTTTTTTAAAGCCATGGCCGCGGCTTTGACTTGGGCTTCTTGTTTGGAAGTGCCGCTACCCGAGGCGATTAATTTTTTGTCCAAATAAACTCCGACTTTGAATTTTTTGGCGTGATCTGGCCCGGTTTCTTTCAAAACCTGATAAGTCGGCGTAAGGCCCAGTTTGTCTTGAGCCATTTCCTGAAATTTGCTTTTTGGGTCCAAATAAAGTTGCTTGTCTAAAATTTCCGGCAATTCGGGCAAGAGATATTTATTGATAAATTTTTTTGTCGCAACGTAGTCTTGATCCAAATAAATCGCGCCGACCAAGGCTTCAAAACAGTTAGCGAGAATATAAGCGCGGGCTTTGCTGTTGTTGTCTTTGGCTTCGCCGCGGCTTAAATAAAGATAATCTTCTAAACCGATTTTTTCCCCTAATTTGGCAAGCATTTGGCTGTTGACCAAGCTCGCGCGCCAATTGGTTAATTCCCCTTCGGGATTGGGATAATTTTGGTAGAGGTTTTCGGTGACGACAAGCTCCAAAACCGCGTCGCCCAAAAATTCCAGCCGTTCATTATGCGAGAGTTCAAAGCCTGGATTCTCATTAATATAGGAGCGATGGACAAAGGCTTGTTTGAGCAAATTTTTATTTTCAAAAGAAACGCCGATTTTTTTTTCCAAGTGAGAAAAGTCTTTCATTTAGCTTGTAGCTTTTTAGCTTGTAGCTTTTTAGCCTATTAACAATAAGCTAAGGAGCCCCTGGCTAAAAATTGATTTTATGAATTAGTTTTTTTATCCGCTTCAATTTTTTTGTTAATTTCTTTAATCTCGTTATTTTTTACCATTTCTTTGTAAATCGTGCCTAAAACGCCATTGACGAATTTGCCGGAAGAGTCGCCGCCGAAAGTTTTGGCCAATTCAATCGCTTCGTTGATCGCGACTTTTTCCGGAATTTCCGGGTCGTATTTCATTTCCTGAATGCCGATTCTCAAAACATTGCGATCCACCATGGTGATTTGTTCAAGCGGCCACTCCGGCGCGTAGCGAGTGATTAGCTGGTCAATTTCTTTTTGACGATCAATCACGCCGTTAACCAAATGTTCAATAAAACCATTATCGTCAAACTGCGGCGCGAATTCTTTAAGATTGCGATCAACCGTTTTGGGCAGATCAATTTTTTTTTGGCCATTAAAATCCCACTGATAAAGAGTCTGCAAAGCAATTGTTCGGGCTAAATGGCGATTGGACATAGATTAAAAAATTCAAAAATCAAAAATCAAAATTTTAGTATCCCGCTTTGCGGAACTTTTATACTTAATGATGTTTATGTTCAGCGGCTTTGGTTTTTTTCCCGCCAGCTGGCGGATTGAGTTTAATCACTTCTCGGCCTTGGTAAGTGCCGCAGAAACGACAAACTCGATGAGGCAAAGCCGGCTTGCCGCATTTTTGGCATTTAATAAAATGAATTTTATCTAAGGCTTGATGGCTGCGGTTGCGCCGGCCTTTGGATCGACTGCGACGTTTTGCTGGTACGGGCATAGTAGTTTTATTTTAATAGATTTATTAAGAAAAGACAAATCTGGATTTTTGTCATTGCGAGGAGGAGTCCCGCGGCCGCGGGACGACGACGAAGCAATCTCTGGAGATTGCTTCGCTCTCCGCCAACTGGGGGATCGCTCGCAATGACACTTTGAAAACCATTGCATTAGACAAAGGCAACTGACGCGACCTTATCCCCGCTTTCTTTGAATTTCATTAAGCGCACGCCTTGGGTGGCGCGGCCCAAGATATTAACGGCTTTAAGCGGCAAGCGAATCACTTGGCCTTTGGCGGAAATAATCATTAAATCTTCTTCCGCAACTTTGGCGTTAACGATAAAGGCGCCGACGATTTGGCCGGTTTTAGCCGTGATTTTCGCAGTTTTAATGCCGGAGCCGCCGCGGCCTTGGACTTTGTAATTGGTTAAGCCGCTGCGCTTGCCATAGCCATTGGCCATGACAATTAAAAG
>DATDWV010000013.1:0-20388 GCA_035289505.1 Patescibacteria group bacterium
CAAAAACATCTTTTTAAAAAATATATTGGTGAAACCACTAATAACCAAGCCGAGTATCAAGCAGTAATTCTTGGTTTAGAAAAAGCCAAAGAAATTGGCGCGGAAGAAATTGATGTTTTTTTAGACAGTGAATTGGTGCAGCAGCAATTAACCGGACAATATAAGGTTAAAAATCAGGAACTGGCGCCGTTATTCGTGAAAGTTTGGAATTTATCGCAGTCATTTAAAAAAGTGAAATATATTCATATTTACCGCGCTGACAATAAATTGGCGGATAAATTGGTTAATGAGGCGATTGATGAGCACTAGAAGCCACTTTTGATAATCAATAAAAAATACCCTTTGTTATAAAAGGTATTTTTTATTGTCTAAGCAAATCGATAAGCCGAATTCTGTCCCTATTTTTTAAATAGAGGATGGTCATCTATCTAGGTCTAATGTTACTATTAGACTCAAGCTGCCGACCTAATTTGGCATTGCACCAGGTAGAGTTTACCACGAAGCATCCTGTTGCCAGGAGCCGAGTCATGAAGCATGACGCTGAAGGGATATCCCGTACCCAGCATCAGACACCATGACACTTTTCACCTTTAACCCCGCAGACGCGGGGTTTGTATTGTCTCTGTGGAACTGGTCCTCTTCTGATCTCGCAATCAAAAGGGTGGGTGTTACCCATTACCGCTTTATTCCGCGATTGCGGAATAGGTGTTCGGACTTTCCTCCCCGGCGTAAAGCCAGGGCGACCATCTGATTTACTTAGACAAAAACAATATTATCATAAAATTTTCACCTTGTCAACCCCGCACCTTTTAGATATTGCGCTTCGCGCTTTAGATAATTTAGTAAAAATATTTTATCAATATTAATTTTTAATTTGTTACAAACGGCTAAATCATCAAATTATATATCTAAAAGGTGCGGGGTCAAGTAAGAATTGATTTTTAATCAGTTTTTTGTTATGATAAGCGTAGTTATTTTTCTATAATTTCAAATAATTTAGATGAAAAAATCAGAATTAATTTTTACCGCGATTAAACCGCCGCTTGATTATTTGGCGATTATTCTGGCCGGTATCACCGCTTATTTTATCCGTTACTTGCCGGCGATTCAATCGGTCAGGCCGGTAATTTTTGACCTATCGTTTAAAAATTATTTTAGTATTCTTTCCGTCGCCGGATTGCTTTGGCTGGTTATTTTTGCTTTAAGCGGACTTTACGTGATCAGCTCGGGAAAAAAAATCCCCGAAGAATTAGCCAAGGTTTTTGTCGCTTGCTCGGCTGGCTTGGCTTTAGTTTTGGCGATTATGGTTTTTTCCCGGTTTTTGTTTGATTCGCGTTTTATTATTTTAGCCGCGTGGCTTTTAAGCATTATTTTTGTCAGTGCAGAACGAATTTTTATCCATTTAATCAGGAATTTCGCCTATAAATTTAATTTTGGCGTGCGTCGAGCGGTGATTGTCGGTAACGGCCAGATCGCGCAAGATTTAATTAATGAATTCAACCGTTATTATTCATTGGGTTATAGAATTATTAGGCAATTTTTAAATTTTGACCATTTAACCGAAGAGGAAATTAAAAAAATGGTGGCGGAAGATAAAATTGACGAGATTATCCAAATTAATCCGAACATCAATACCGAACAAACGATAAATTTAATTGATTTTGTCAATGAAAACCATCTTGATTTTCGCTATGCCGCTGATCTCTTGGGCACAAAACTAACCAATTTGGAAGTGATGACTTATGCCGGCATTCCGATGGTGGAAGTGAAAAAAACCCGCTTGGACGGCTGGGGCCGAATCAGCAAACGAATTTACGATCTTATCGGTTCAATTATTTTAATTATTCTAACCTTACCTTTGATGATATTAATTGCGCTCGCCATTAAATTGGATTCCGCCGGGCCGATTCTTTTCAGATACCAAAGGATCGGCCAAAACGGCAAACCTTTTATTTATTTTAAATTTCGTTCCATGATTAAAAACGCTCATCAATTTCGTTTTGACCGAAATTTTTTAGCCCAGCATCAAAATTTAAGAGAGGGCACGCCAATGATTAAATTTGACCATGATCCGAGAATCACCCGCGTCGGCAAATTTTTACGCCGTTTTAGTTTTGATGAATTGCCGGAATTTTTTATTGTTTTGGTCGGCAAAATGAGCTTAGTCGGGCCGCGGCCGCATGAAGCGGAAGAAGTCGGAAAATACCAGCGCCACCATAAAAAAGTTTTGACGATTAAGCCGGGCATTACCGGCTTGGCGCAAGTTTCCGGCCGCTCTGATATCAGTTTTGAAGAAGAAGTCAAGCTTGATACTTTTTACATTGAAAATTGGTCGCTTGGCTTAGATGGACAAATTTTATTAAAAACGCCCTTAGCGGTTTTAAAAGGAAGGCAAACAATATGAAAATCGCGTTGATTCATGATCATTTAATTCAGGAGGGCGGGGCGGAAAGAGTTTTGCAGAATTTTTCGGGCATTTGGCCCAGCGCGCCGATTTATTCTTTACTTTACGATCAGGAAAAATTAGGTGAAATTTTTAAAGATAAGGATATCCGCACTTCTTTTCTGCAAAATTGGCCCGGCGCGTTAAAGCACTACCAATGGTTTTTGCCTTTTATGCCCACGGCCACGGAAAGCTATGATCTTATGGAATACGACGTGATCTTGTCAAGCTGTTCGGCCATGGCCAAAGGCGTTATTACCCGATCAAATACTTTGCATTTTTGCTATTGCCACACGCCAACGCGTTATCTTTGGTCTGATACCCATCGCTATTTGGAAGAATTAAAATACAATCGTTTGATTAAAAAAATTATTCCGCCGATTTTGACTAAGTTGCGGTCTTGGGACCAATTGGCGGCCCAGCGAGTTGATTTTTTTATCGCGAACTCAAAAAACGTGGCGGACCGAATCAAAAAATATTATCGCCGCGACAGTTTGATTATCCATCCGCCGGTGGCCACGAAAAAGTTTTATATTTCGGAAAATATCGGCCGCTATTTTTTGTGCGGCGGCCGTTTGGTTGGCTATAAAAGATTTGACTTGGCGATTATGGCTTTTAATCGATTAGGTATTCCCTTAAAAATATTCGGTCAAGGTCCGGAAGAAAAAAAATTACGCTCTTTGGCGAAAAATAACATTGAATTTGTCGGCAAAACCAATGCCGAGGAGTTAGCCGAACTTTATAGCCAAGCGATTGCTTTTATCCACCCCCAAATTGAGGATTTTGGTTTAACCGCGGTTGAATCAATGGCCTCCGGCCGCCCGGTTATCGCTTACGCCGCCGGCGGGGCGTGCGAAACGGTGGTTAACAATAAAACCGGAAAATTTTTTGATGAACAAATATGGGAAGCCCTTGCCGATGCCGTGGTTCGGTTTAAGCCGGAAATTTTTAAACCCAAAGACATCAAAATTTACGCCGAGCAATTCAGCGAGGAACGATTTAGGCAAGAAATCGTTAATTTAATTGAAATCGAGTGGCAAAAATTAAAAAGCACGCAAATTAAGTGTTTTTAAATAATTATTAAACATGAAAATTGGCATTGATATTAGATGCTTATTGGAAAAAAATTATTCCGGCATCAGTGAGTATACTTACAACTTACTAAATGAACTTTTAAAAATTGATCAAAAAAATCAATATTTTTTATTTTACAACGAACTAAAATCCGCTCATTTTGAAGAGCCTTTTAAATTTTCTAACGTCTTTTACAAAAAATTTAATTTTCCAAATAAACTTTTTAATTTATTAATGAGCTTTTTTGGCTTGCCAAAAGTTGACCGGCTGATTAGCGGAGTTGATGTTTTTTTAATGCCAGGTTTTTTATTTGCCTCTTTTTCAAAAAATTGCCGAAAGATTTTAGTGGTCCATGATTTAAGTTTTGAAATTTATCCGAAATTTTTTACTTATAAAAAAAGGCTTTGGCATAAATTAATCAAACCCAAAAAAATGTGCCGCGAGGCTGACCTGATTGTCAGTGTTTCGGAAAACACCAAAAACGATTTGATTAATTTATACCAAATCAATCCGGAAAAAATAAAAGTTATTTATCCCGGCTTAAGCGAAATTTTCATTAAACCGATTGAAGAAAATCAACTGAAAAAAATTAAAGAAAAATACCAATTGCCGAATAATTTTATTTTTTATTTGGGGAACTTAGAGCCGAGAAAAAATTTGGAAAGTTTGATTAAAGCTTTTGAATTAATCAAAGAACCAATTAATTTGGTGGTCGCCGGCAGCTTGGCCTGGAAATACCAAAAAATCAAAAAATATTGTCAAAAATCAAAGAAAAAAGACCGGATTAAATTCCTTGGTTATGTTCCGGCTGAAGATAAACCGGCTTTATATTCCTTGGCTAAAATTTTTATTTACCCATCAATTTACGAGGGCTTTGGTCTGCCGGTGTTGGAAACCATGGCTTGCGGCACGCCGGTTATTACCAGCGCGAATTCATCATTAATTGAGGTGGCAAGTGATTCGGCGATTTTAATTGATCCGTATAATATTAATGATTTAGTCAATGGCATTAATCTTTTATTAAACGACGAAAAACTTCAGCAAATTTTAAGGGAACGGGGGATTAAGCAAGCGGCTAAATTTAATTGGTCAAATGTCGCAAGGGAATTTTTAAAAATCATAGAATCTGGAGCTGGGCATTGAGAATTAGTTAGCGCTAATTCCCAATTCCTAATTCCTAATTCTTAAAAATGAGAATTGGCATTGACGCGCGGATGTATGGCGCGAAATCTACGACCGGCATCGGCGTTTACATCAAAAATTTAACTGATGAACTTTTTAAAATTGATCAAAATAATCAGTATTTTTTATTTATGCTTGATCCGGCATATTCAAAATTTCAGCCGCCAAGTGAAAATATCAAAAAGATAAAAGTTAACTGCCCTTGGTATAGCTGGGCGGAGCAAATCAAAATGCCTTTAATTTTGTGGAAATACCGTCTCGATTTGGTTCATTTTCCTCATTTTAATGTGCCGATTTTTTACCCAAAAAAATTTATAGTCACGATTCATGACATCACGCCGAATTTTTTCCCCGGCCCAAAAGTGAAAAAATCATTAATGAGAAAATTTGGCTATCAAGTGGTGATGGCCGCGGCGCTGAAAAAATCAAAAAAAATTATCGTTATTTCCAGTCATACTAAAGAAAATTTGATTAATCATTTTAAAGTGAAAAAAGAAAAAATTGAAGTAATTTATCTTGGCGGCAGCCAAGGCTTGAATCATCAAAAAATTGATCAAGGCGCTACTAATGAGATGAAAAAAAAATATAAAATTACAAAACCTTTTTTATTTTATCTCGGCGTTTGGCGCGATCATAAAAATTTGCCGGGCCTCATCAAAGCTTTTGAAATTTTAAAAACAAAATTCAAATTAGATTTTCAATTGGTGCTCGGCGGCCAGCCTGATTCAAATTACCCAGAAATCTTAGAAGCAATTAATAATTCAAAATTCAAAAACGACATTATT
Source organism: Patescibacteria group bacterium (assembly GCA_035289505.1). Lineage (GTDB taxonomy): Bacteria > Patescibacteriota > Patescibacteriia > Buchananbacterales > UBA6539 > HO2-39-17. The sequence continues at coordinate 5,485 of DATDWV010000013.1, forward strand.
GCTCCGGGATTTATTGAACAAAATGATTTGCCGGTTTTTTATCAAGCGGCGGAAATTTTTGTCTTGCCCTCGTTTGGCGAAGGCTTTGGTTTAGTCGCTTTGGAATCTTTAGCGCTTGGAACGCCGATGGCGGCTTCGAAGACAACCAGTTTGCCCGAAATTTTAGGCGAAGCGGCTTTATATTTTAATCCGGCTGATTCGGAAGATATGGCGCAAATTATTCATCAAATATCAACTAATCAAAATCTGCGCCAAATTTTAACAAAAAATGGTTATGAAATAATCAAAAAATATTCCTGGCAAACCTGCGCTCAAAAAACCTTAGCCGTTTATCATCTCTAATTTTGCTTTAAATATCTTTTATGGTATAATATAGCCTGACTAATCGTTAAGAACTCTCAAAATGCCCAGAAAAACAAACAAAAAAACCAAAAGTCAGAAAACAATAGAGGTAAAAATCAATACTCAAATCCCCAAATCTCATTTTGTCATTAATTTAAAAAAATCTTTAGCTGACAAATTAAATCCGTCGTTGACTGAAGCGGAAAAAAATTTTTCGCCGATCTTAAATCAATCAAATAAACAAAACCCGATAAAACCGCCCCGGTCTCTGCCTTACGAAAGCAGAAAAATCGGGGTTGATTTTATTTCCGTAAATACGCGCAAATTATGGCAGGAACTTTCATTAATTGGTTTATTTAAACCCGTATTGCCGTTGGCGAGAAAAATATTTTCTGTTAAAAAACATAAATTAAATAAACAAGATGGTTTTAGCAATCAGCCTGAAGAAGTGGAAGATGTTTTCGCCGCACCGTCATTTTTTTCATTTCTCGGCTTAAACGTGCCGAATAATTGGTATAAAAAAATCGCGATTTTCGCCGCTTCTGTCGTTATTTTGATTTTACCGCTTCAAGCTTTTACTTATTATCAAAAAATGGTTGAGACTAAAGATAAAATTTTGTCCATTACCGCGGAAGCGGTCAAAAATCTTCAAGCGGGCCAGCAAGCGGCGATTCAATTTAATTTTACTGACGCAAGCGCGAATTTCACCGAAGCCAAAAATTATTTTATTTCCGCTCAAAAAGAAGCCGGCGCGATTAACCTTTTAACCGCCGAAATTTTAAGCTTGCTGCCTAATCAAAATCAATCAATCACTTCCGGCCTCTCCATTTTAAAAGCCGGGGAAATTCTCTCGGAAACCGGCCAAATTTTGACTGACGGCATTAACAAATTCGTGGCCGCTCAAACCATCAATGATTATTACCAAACTTTGGTTTTATTCCAAAATAATTTAAGCCTGGCTTTGACTAAATTTAACGGAGCTAAAAGTTATCTCCAAAAAGTTAAAATTTCCAGTTTGCCGCAAAACCAGCAAAATAATTTTAATCAGGTCATGACTAATTTGCCGGAAATTCAAGACGGTTTGACTAATTTATACGAAGTGAATCAGGCTTTGCTGCAATTGCTCGGTTATCAAACTTGGCAGCGTTATCTATTGATTTTTCTTAACAATAATGAATTGCGCGGCGGCGGCGGTTTTATGGGCAGTTTTGCCATACTGGATATTGACCGAGGACAAATTAAAAAATTAGAAATTCCCGGCGGCGGCACTTATGATTTGCAGGGCGCGCTTGTGCCAAAAATCATTTCTCCCGAGCCGCTTCATTTGATTAATCCGCGCTGGGAATTTCAAGACGCGAATTGGTGGCCCGATTATCCCAAAACCGCGGAAAAAATTGAATGGTTTTATCAAAAAGCCGGCGGCGCCAGCGTTGACGGCGTGATTGCCTTAACTACGACTTTAATGGAAGAACTTTTAGAAATTTTTGGACCGATTTCCATGCCCGAATACGATCGGGTGATTACAAGCGAAAATTTCGCTTTGGAAACGCAAAAAATAGTTGAATTGGAATACGACAAAAAAGAAAACCGGCCAAAGCAATTTATTGCCGATTTAACTCCAAAATTATTGGAACATATTTTTGCCGCCAATAAAACCCAACGGGAAAAATTAATGTCCGTTTTAATTAACGGCCTAAACGAGCGTCAGCTAATGGTTTATTTTAACAGCGCCAACATCCAAAAAATAATTGACGAATTCGGCTGGAACGGGTCTTTAAGGGCAACGGAGGGGGATTATTTATCGGTTGTCCACGCTAATATTGCCGGGGGCAAAACTGACGCGGTCATTAATCAAACCATTACTCATCAAGCCGAAGTCCAAGCCGACGGTTCAATGGTTGATACGGTTAAAATTATCCGTCGCCATTTGGGCAAGCCCGGCGAAAATATTTTTTATGGCGTGCAAAATAACAGTTTTGTCAGATTTTATGTTCCCCAGGGCAGTACGCTTTTATCCGCCAGCGGCTTTAAAAAACCACCAAAAAATTTATTTGAGGATCCCCCAGATGATTACGAAAACGACTTGGATTTAATCAGCTACGAAAGAGAAAAAAAGGTTGACGAAAAAACCGGCATGGAAATTTATCAGGAAAAGGACAAAACGGTTTTTGCCCACTGGCTCGCGCTTAAACCCGGCGAAACCGGCCAGGCGGAAATTAAATACAAATTACCCTTTAAATTAGGGGTCAGCGAGCCAGGAGCTTATTATTACAGTCTGCTTGTCCAAAAACAAGCCGGCAGTCGCCCAAGCGAACTCAAAAGCAACTTAATCTTAAATAATCAATTTAAAATTTTATCTAAATTTCCCGATAATTTGTCAAGTGATATTCAGCAAGTCAACTTTGCCGCCAATTTAAAAACTGACCAGTTTTACGGCGTTTTACTAATTAATCAAAACAATTAGCCATGAAAAAAAATCGTTTGCAAGAATTCAAAAATGAAATTGAAAAAAGTGATTTGCAAATTAAAAAAGGTTTGATGAAAATTTACAGCAATCAGGACGGCAGTCTGCCCGACATCACGCAAATGGAGCAAAAAAAGAAAAATCGCGCCAAAATATTATTTTTTTCCGTTTTGGGCTTGTTGATCATTGTCAGCGCCGCTTGGTTTGGTTTTATTTTTTTTGGCTTAGGCCAGAGCACCGAAGCTAAAAGCATTAAATTGGAATTAATCGGGCCGCAAAGCGTGGCTTCAGGCGATGAAATTGTTTATGTTTTAAATTATCAAAATTTGGAAAAAGTCGTTTTGGATAATATTGAAATAATTTTTCGCTATCCAGACGGTTTTAGTTTTGGCAATAGCGATCCGGTACCAACGAATAATTTCAACACCTCCTGGCAAGTCGGCAATTTAGCTCCGGGCGCAGGCGGCAAAATTGAAATTCGCGGTAAATTAATCGGTGAAGTCGGCTCCCTCAAAACCATCAGCGTCACCGCTTCCTATCAACCCCAAAATTTCAGCTCTCCTTTTAAGGAAAGTCAATCTTTTACCAGCCAAATCACTTCATCAATTCTCAATTTAGAGGTTGAAGGGCCCGCTCAAATTCTACCGGAGAAAAAAGTGAATTATAAAATAACCTATGAAAATAGTTCTGAACAGGATTTAAAAAACGTCAAAATTTTGATAGATTATCCGGCTAATTTCGTCTTTCAGGAATCAGAACCAAAGCCTTACAGTGAGCCCAATGAAGCTAGAAATTTTAACAATCAATGGTTAATTGAAGAAATTCTGGCTAAAGAAAAAGGCGAGATTTTAATTAATGGCGGCTATTTGGCAAAAGAAGACCAATCAGCGGCGGAATTTAAAGTTAAAATTGGTTTTTGGGACGAAGCAACGCAAACTTTTTCTTTGCAGCAGGAAAAAACCGTTGTCACTGAGATTATCGGCTCCGGCTTAAATTTAGAATTAATCATTAACGGCTCTAATCAAAATCAGCCGGTGGGCTTTGGCCAAACTCTGACTTACACGATTATTTATAAAAATTCGGGTCAAAAAGATTTGGACGAATTAAATATTTCTGTGGTTTTAGATAGTGATATTTTAGATTGGAGCAGTTTGGATGATAAAAATGACGGAGTGATTAGCGGCAATGAAATCAGCTGGGGCAAGGATCAAATTTCTGAGATGGATTTAGTCCGTCCTTTGACTGAAGGCACGATTAATTTTTCCATTAACACTAAATCCGCCAATCAAATCAATTTGAATCAGGATGCCTTGCAAATTAAAAGCAAAATAACCGCTAAAATAGACAAAATCGGAGAATTTGAAGTTAAAGACTTGGAAATTTCGAGCAATGAAATTATCAACAATTTAAATACTGATGTGGAATTAGAGGTGGAAGGTCGGTATTTTGATGATGATAATATCGCGGTTGGTTCTGGCCCTTTGCCGCCGGTAGTAGGAGAAAAAACGACTTTTCGGATTTATTGGTCAATCGCCAATAGTCTAAATGAGCTTTCTGAAGTTAAAGTCACGACTCAATTGCCATTAGGTGTTGACTGGGCGGATAAATTTTTGGTTAAAACCGGAGAGATTAGCTACAGCTCAAAAAACCGGGAAATTACTTGGTCAATTAAACGCGCTTTGGCCAATAAAGGTTTTGACGATATTAACGCCTGGTTTGACGTCGCGGTTGTACCAACCAAAAATCAGGTGAAAAAACTTTTGATTTTAACTGACCAAACCGCTTTAGTCGCCACTGATCAATCCACCAACGCCCAAATCACGAAAACCGGAAAAGCCATTACTTCAAATTTAGAAGATGATCCGATTGGCGGCGGCAAAGGAGTGGTGGTGGATATTAGTGAATAAATCCTAAGCACCAAATAAATTCCAATACTCAAATTACAAATAGCCTAATGTCATTATGACAATTTTAATCATGTGTTTAAAGTAATAAAAAAATCTAAAAAATCAAAAGCTCGTTTAACCGAGCTGATAGTGCCACACGGAAAAATTGCTGGCCCTTTTTTTATGCCCATTGCCACCAAAGCGGCGGTAAAAAATTTAGATTCCCAGGAATTGCTGGATTTAAAGGCTCAAATCGTTTTGGCCAATGCTTATCATTTAATGATTGCGCCAGGCGAAAAATTGATCAAAAAAATCAACGGCCTTCATTCTTTCATGAATTGGCCCGGGCCGATTTTGACTGACTCTGGCGGGTTTCAAGTTTTTTCTTTGGCCAATATCAGAAAAATCACCGAAAAAGGAATTGATTTTTTTGAGCCCAGAAGCGGAAAAAAATTTCATCTCTCGCCAGAAATGTCAATTAAAATTCAAAAAGACTTAGGCGTTGATATCATGATGTGCCTTGACGATGTTATTGGTTACCCGGCGAAAAAAGAAAAAGTCAAAGAGGCGATGGAGAGAACCACCAGATGGGCAAAACGTTGCAAATCGCAAATAGCAAATAGCAAGTCGCCATTGCTTTTTGGCATTATCCAAGGCGGAATCTATAAAGATCTGCGGCTAAAATCAGCTCAAGATATTATTACCGTTGATTTTGACGGCTATGCCATCGGCGGGGTGGCCGTGGGCGAGCCAAGAGAAAAAATGAAAGATATTTTAAAATGGGTGATACCGCTTTTGCCGGAAAATAAACCTCGTTATTTAATGGGCTTGGGCCGGCCTGAAGAAATGATTTATGCCATCAAACAGGGGATTGATATGTTTGATTGCGTCATTCCAACCCGCGAAGCCCGACATGGCAGGCTTTATTTTTGGGCTTCCGATTTGTCATTGCGAGGAGGACGCCAGAGGCGGCCGACGAAGCAATCCAGATTGCTTCTCCGCCTACTGGCGGATCGCAATGACACCTGGTATCAAACTATCAACATCACTAACGCGAAATATAAAAATGATTTATCACCAATCAATAATACTAATTTAAAGCAATATTCTAAAGCTTATTTACATCATCTTTTTAAAACCAATGAACCGCTGGGGATGAGACTGGCGACTTTAAATAATTTGAAATTCTACCTTGACTTAATGGCGCAAATCAGAGAAAATATAAAAAACCAGCTAATGTGAAGCTAAGGAGAGAAAAGTGTCTAATAAAAGTGAATTAAAGCCGGGGATGATGATTAAGCACAGAAAAACCGGCACTATGGCGAAAGTCAGAGCCGATCCTAAAGATCCGGAAAAACTCTATCCGGTTATTGACGAATGCATTGCGGTTGTCGTTCCTAACAGTTGCCGAGGCAGGTTTCCCAACCGCGCCATTTGGCTTTTAGATCAGACTGAATTAGTTCTCTAAAAATGTACCTTCATTTTTGCCCAATGATTAAAACTGCGGGCATTTTTTTCAATTCGTTATGAAATTAACTCTAAATCATCAAACTAGCCAAGAAAAAGCCATCAAAATTATTGATGATTATTTAAATTATCTTTTAAGCCAAAAATATCCGGGTGTGGAAATTATTGATCCGGAAAAAAAATGGCAGGGGAATTTTATGAGGTTTTATTTTGTCGCGGAAAAAATATTTTGGTCGCTGGAAATTTCCGGAACCTTAATTATTAATGACGAATCAGCGATTTTAGAAGGAGAAATTCCGGCCATTGTCACCACTTTTGTGCCCGAAGAAAAAATCAAAAAAATAATTACGGAAAAATTTAATCAATTATTTAATCTCTAATTAGATTATGCCGAAAATTAAATTCATTTTTATTGCCGCGGTCAGTCTGGACGGAAAAATCGGCCGTAACCCAAATGAAACTTCAACTGTTTGGACCAGCCAAGAAGATAAAAAATTTTTAAATGACATCTTGAATAAAATTCAAGTGATTGTCATCGGCCGAAAAACTTATGAAATCGCGATTAAGCCGCTTAGTAAAAGGCGGTGTATTGTTTTAACTTCTCAAGTTGAAAAAATTCAGCAAAAAAGCGACCTATGTTATTTTTTTAATCCGGATGCGGTTAACCTAAAAGTTTTTATCAGCGAACTTGGTTTTAGCCAGGCGGCGGTTTTGGGCGGCACAAAAACTTATGACACGCTTTTGAGCCAGGGATTCATTGATGAAATTTATTTAACAATTGAGCCGATCATTTTTGGCGCTGGCTTAAGTCTTTTTTCAAAAAAATTATCAATTTTAAAAAATCTTAAGTTGGACTACGTCAAAAAAATGAATGAAGACGGTTCAATCCTCTTACATTATTTTTTAACTAATCAACCTTGACAATTAAATATTATTATTTTAAGATGTGAAAAGGTCTTTAGTAGGGGAGGTTGCTGAAAGGAGGCAAGTATGGATTTGATTACGTCTTATTCCTATTTGACTGTCGCCTTAGTGATCGCGATAACACCTATAGTGATCTTGATTCTGCTTAGATTATATGCCACGCTGGAGGCGAAAAGGGGAGAAAGGTTTTATCGCCATTTCAAAAAGGACCATTGGCTGAGAAGATGGCTAAAAAGAATTTACCGCAAAGTTAATTGGGAAGAAACATATGAAGACTCAATAAACGCCGGAAAAAACAAGGACAAAAGTACTCCCCGTCCGCACCGCCGAGATTAAGGCTTTGCCGAATCTCGGTTTTTCTTTTACCTAATCTATTGTATAATTAAATTGATAATTTAAAAAAATGGTTTATTTTTTTGCTTTTATTTTCGCTTTTATTATTTCGCTTTTGTTTACGCCCTTGGCGAAAAAGGCGGCTTTGTATTTTAAAATCGTTGATTATCCGGCAGTCAGAAAAATTCATCAAACGCCAACGCCGCTTTTGGGCGGTTTAGCCATTTTCTTGACTTTTAGTTTAGCGACCTTATTTTTTTGGCAAGCTGGCAAAATCAGTGATCCCAAAATTACCGATTTAAACATTTTAGCGATTTTAATCAGTGGGGTAATTTTAATTATCGGCGGAATTATAGATGATATTCTTAATCTTAAGCCGCATTGGCAATTTATTTTTCCCGTCTTGGCCGTAGTTTTGGTTTTATTGTCCGGCATTAAAGTCCTTTACGTGACTAATCCTTTGGGCGGAATTTTAAAATTTTCCGTTAGTTGGGGAATTATTCTGGCTTTTTTTTGGCTTTTAGGCATGATTTACACGACTAAACTTTTAGATGGTTTAGACGGTTTGGTCGCCGGTATTACCGTTATTGGTTCGATTATTATTTTTATTGTCAGTTTATATTGGGATGTGCCGAATTCCGGCACTTCAATCTTGGCCTTGATTTTGGCCGGTAGCTGTTTGGGATTTTTATTGTTTAATTGGCATCCGGCAAAAATTTTTTTGGGCGAGGGCGGCAGTGTCTTGTGCGGTTTTCTCTTGGGTGTTTTATCAATTATCTCCGGCTCAAAAATCGCCACCGCGTTATTAGTGATGGGCATTCCGGTTTTAGACGTAATTTGGGTAATTTTGCGCCGGCTTGCGCAAAAAAAATCATTGGTAAAAGGGGATAATCGTCATCTCCATTTTCGCTTATTAGACATTGGCTTAAGCCACCGCCAAGCGGTTTTATTGCTTTATCTGGTTTCCTTAAGTTTTGGGCTAACTTCGCTTTTTTTACCTTCCAGCGGAAAAATTATTGCTTTGGGTATTCTTGCGTTACTGATGGCAATTTTGGCCATTAGTTTGGTTTTGATTTATCAAAATAAAAATAGATGAAATTAAATTTTGGAAAATTAGAATTTATTGTTTTTGCCAGCGGCACGATTGTGATGATTTTAGAGTTAATCGGCTCCCGGCTTTTAGCCCCGTTTTTAGGCACTTCAATTTTTGTCTGGACAGCTTTAATCGGCATAATTTTAGGCGCTTTAAGCTTAGGCTATTATTTAGGCGGCCGGCTTTCCGCCAAAAATTCGAATTTGGATAGATTAACTTTAATTTTATTTTTTGCCGGCGTCTCAATTTTTTTGATCAGTATTTTTAAAAATGAAATTTTAGGCATTGCCACTCTAATTGGCGTTAAATGGGGGTCAGTTTTGGCTTCCGCGTTTTTATTTGGCGCGCCCAGCGTTTTATTAGGCATGGTTTCGCCCTACTCGGTTCGTTTAAAAATCAATAATTTGGAAAGCGCGGGCGGCGTGGCGGGCAATCTTTACGCTTTATCAACCATTGGCAGCATTTTCGGCACGTTTTTGGCGGGATTTTATTTAATTCCGTTATTTGGCTCAACCCAAATTATTTTCGGCTTAAGCTTAACTCTTTTGTTGATTTCTCTCTTGGGCCAAAAAAAACTATTAAAAATTATTATTTTGTTTATCGTTTTTATCACTTGGTTATTTTTTCAATTTTTGCCGAATAAATATGTTTATGAAACGGACAGCGCATACAATCATATTATTGTCAGAGATGTTTTTGATCAATTGACAAGTCGGGATATTCGGATTTTATATTTAGCCACGGAAACTCAATCCATTATTTATAAAAATTCAGATCAATTATTTTCCGTTTATCACCAGCTTTACGCCTTAGATGATTTATTTAAATCCAAAATAGAAAAAGCCTTAACTTTAGGCGGCGGCGCTTACGTGGCGCCGCTTAATTTTTTAAAACGCTACCCCCAGGCAGAAATGGATGTGGTGGAAATTGACCCCAAAGTCACCCAAACGGCAATTGATTATTTTGGCTTGAAGCCCGATCCGCGTTTAAATATTATTCATCAGGACGGCCGAATTTTTTTAAATCAAAATCAAAAACAATATGACGTGATTTATGGCGATGCCTTTGCTTCTTATTATTCAATTCCTTTTCAATTAACCACAACTCAAGCCATAAAAAAAATTTATAATACCCTAAATTCAGACGGCATTTTAATTTTAAATGTTATTTCATCGCTGGAAGGCAAAAATTCGTTATTTTTTCAAGCCGAATATCTAACTTTAAAACAAATTTTTCCGCAAGTTTATATTTTTCCCACTCATTTTTATCGTAATTTCGGTTTAGATAATCATCAAAATTTAATATTAATCGCGACAAAATCAGAAAAAAGATTAACCAAACAAGAATTAATGGCAAAGGCCGACGCTGATCAAAAAAAGTTACTTGATCATTTTTGGGATCAAGAGCCAAAAATTGACGCCAAGGCTAAAATTTTAACCGATGAATTCGCGCCGGTGGATAATTATATCGCTCAATTAATAGATTGACCAAGCTTTTCGCCCAGCCCCTCGCGAGGGGCTGGGTCGCCGAAAGGCTTGATTGACAAAACATCTTTATACCCGCTAAGATTAAATCGGAGGTTTCGCCCTTTGACTTTTTTTGTCCTAATAACTGACATACGAGAGGAGTAGTGACATGTGCGGAATCGCGGGAAATTATAACTGTCCCAAAGCAGCGGAAATGATTTTCCTAATGCTGCATTTTGTTCAACATCGGGCTCAGGAGTACGCGGGTATTGTTACCAGTGATGGCGTAAATTTATTTCGCCACACCGGCGAAGGCATCATCCAAGATGTCTTTAATCAAGAAATTCTTGATATTCTACACGGTAGAAATGGAATTGGCCAAATCCGTTATTCAACGGTGGAAGACGATCCGAAAACAGATCGGACTCAACCGCTGGTTGCTATGGATGTCGCGGTTGCCCACAATGGCAACCTCATCAACTACCAGCCATTGCGAAGAGAACTTGAAGCCAAGGGAGAAAAATTCAAAACCGCGATTGACACAGAGGTGATTCTTAAGCAAATTTGCCGATCCACCGCCCCCACCATTGAACAACGTGTTCATGATGCGATCAAAAATGTCCGTGGCAGCTACAGCTTGCTTATTTTGATTGGTCAGACGATGATTGCCATACGCGATCCATACGGCAACCGGCCCCTTTGGTTTGGTAAACGAGAGAATTCATGGTTTTTTTGTTCAGAAGACGTCCCTTTTGATAATCTTGATATTGAAAGGATTCGCGAGGTTAAGCCGGGACAGATGATAATCATTGAACCTTCAGGATATCGCCAAGTCTATTTTGACGAACAACACTTATCCGACCAGCCGATTCCTCACAGAAAAGCTCACTGCATTTTTGAGCTGATATATTTTGCCCATCCGGGTTCTGTCGTTGATGATGAACCAGTGGATGATTTTCGTGAACGCTGCGGTAGGACATTGTGTCAACATTGCCCAACACCCGGTAAGAATATCATTGGCGTACCAGATTCATCTCTGTGTCATGCGAAAGGTTACGCTGATGCCGACCCAGAAGCAAAAATTGTTGAGGCAATCAGGCGGAGTCATTATATCGGACGAACCTTTATCGAAGGCCTGCAGGTTTTAAGGCTAGATAAGATTGTCAAAAAATTCTTTGTGGTGGCTCGTAAGTTAGCCGGTGAAGCCGTGACTTTAGTTGATGATTCAATTGTTCGCGGCAATACTATGCGCGGGCTAATCAGGCGCATTAGACGTTGTGGCACGACCGAAATCCACGTTCGGATTGCGATCCCGCCAATTAAGTATCCTTGTCTCTACGGCATTGATACGCCAACCAGTGATGAACTGCTTGCGGCTAATCTGTCGGCTGAAGAAATTCGTCAAGAAATTGAGGTAGATAGTCTGGAGTTCATGCCGCTTGAAGGTTTACGTTCATTGGTGAAAAATCCCGACGACTATTGCTACGCTTGCATGACCGGCGAATATCCAATTAACTAAGTCTAAAAGGACTAGGGTTCAACTTCTGGGTAATTACTTGAAGGGACATCTAGTCCTCTTTTTTTACCCTTGACCCCGCCTTTCGCGAAAGGCGGGGTTGACTTATTTTAAAAATTCCGTTAAACTATAAAAGTTATTAAATTAACTTATTTTTTATGTCTTTAGCCGTAATTAAAACTGGCGGAAAAAACTATCTCGTCAAAATTGGAGATAAGGTCAAAATTGAAAAAATAAACGGTCAAGCCGGAGAAACGGTTAATTTTGACACGCTTTTAATTACTGACGAAAAAGGCGAAAAAATTGAAGTGGGTAAACCGCTATTACAGACAAAAGTCAGCGCGAAAATTATCAAACAAGACCGGGCCGATAAAATCATGGTCACTAAATTTAAAAATAAAGTCAGATACCGCCGCCGCGTTGGCCATCATCAGCCATATACTTTAGTGGAAATTGATAAGATATAATACTAATCTGTAAATATAAAAAAGGCGCTCGAGAGAATCGGGCGCTTTTGGCAAGGCCTTAACCTAGCCGGAAACATCTAATTGATGTTTTTCGTCTGTTGGTTTTCTACAAGAACGCCTTTGGGCAAAAGACACCTGCCGGCGCTTTTCCGACAACTGAATTCCAGGGGTCACAGATGCTGAAGAAACCGTAGTTTCTGCGACTCTGGCTTGTTGAGCCGTATGTTCGGCTTGACGCATCAATGCCGCAAAATCACAGGACAATTCCAGCCATCTGACACCGCTGGCTCGCAAACCAACCAAGAGCTGTTGGCTGCTAATTGGCGCAATATGCAAAGAACTCATTTTACTCTCCTCTGGATTAAATTTCCTTCCTGCCTCTTAAAGCGTTGGAAAGCGTGATTTCGTCAATATATTCAAGATCACTGCCGGTGGGAATGCCTTGGGCCAACCGGGTAATCTTTATATTTTTAAACTGTTTGATGATTTTTGTCAAATATAAAATAGTGGTTTCCCCGGGCAAATCGGAATTAAGCGCCAAAATTATTTCATAAACGCCGTTATTTTTTATTCGATTAATAAGTTCTTTGATCTTTAATTGGTCGGGCGTAATCCCGGCTAATGGATCAATCACCCCGCTTAAAATATGATAAACACCTTGATATTCATTGGTTTTTTCCAAAGCCAATAAGTCTTGGGGTCGGGCGACAACGCAAACCACTTTTTGATTTCTTCTTTTATCTTGGCAGATTAAACACGGGTTGGTTTCCGAAAAATTTTGGCAATTTTGGCAGCGTTTAATTTTATCTTGCAAACCTTGAAGTTCATCGCCGAATTGGATTAAATTTTGTTTAGGCACATTAAGCAAATAAAAAACCAGACGTTCGGCGGTTTTTGGTCCTAGTCCGGGTAAACTGGAAAAATGCTTGATTAAATTTTTTATGGCCTCTGGATATTGAAACATGAAAATAATTTAAAAACCAGTGTTCTGATCTTGATCTTGGAATTTTTTGTCCAAACTTTTGAAAGTGACGTTTTGTTCGTCAAAAAATAGTTTAATTCTGCCGGTTGGGCCATTACGGTGTTTAGCAATAATGATATCGGTAATGTGAATTTTATCCGGGGGCATATCTTTTTGATAAACTGATTCGCGATAAATAAATAAAACGACATCGGCGTCTTGCTCAATTGAGCCGGATTCGCGCAAATCAGCCAAGCGGGGAATGTGACTGTCGCGCGATTCAACGGAACGCGAAAGCTGCGAAAGCGCCAAAACCGGCACGTTAAGCTCACGGGCAATCGCCTTTAAATTCCGGGAAATTTCAGATACTTCCTGAACCCGATTTTCCCGGTCGTTTAAGCCCTCCATTAATTGCAAATAATCAATCACGATTAAGCCTAAGCCATGCTCGGCCTGAAGCCGCCGAGCTTTGGTCCGAATTTCCATCACGTTCGCGTTCGCCGAGTCATCAATAAAAATTTTTGCTTCGGCTAAAACACCCATGGCTCGGTTAATTTTGCTGAAATCATCATTTTCCCCTTGATCGGAAAGCCGTCCGGTTCTCATTTTCCATAAATCTACACCAGCCTCCGCGCAAAGCAGACGATCAACTAATTGTTCTTTGGACATTTCTAAGCTGAAAATGCCCACCGGCAGTCGGCTTTTAGTGGAAACGTTTCTGGCGATATCCAAAGCTAAAGTGGTTTTCCCAACTGAAGGCCGAGACGCTAAAATAATTAAATCGGATTTTTGCAGGCCGGCTAAAATATTATCCAGGTCATTAAAAAAAGTCGGCACCCCGCGCAATTTTCCGCTTTCACGATGCAATTCGTCAATTCGATCAAAAGCTTCGGTCAAAACATCGGCAATCGGAATAAAAGTCCGCTTCAAATATTTCTGGGAAACTCCGAAAAGCCGCTGTTCCGATCGATCCAAAAGCACGTTAATGTTATCAATCTCTTCATAGGCCATTTCGTTAATTTCTGAAGCGGCGTTAATTAACCGCCTTAAAGTCGCTTTATTTTGAACATTGTGGGCGTAATGAACAATATGGCTTGAGGTCGGAACCAAATTGGCCAAACTCGCCAAATAAGCCCGGCCGCCAATCGCTTCCAATTGCCCCTTTTCCGTCAAACGCGCGCTTAAGCTTAATAAATCAATCGGCTCTCGTTTTTCATACAACTCTTTCATGTTTTCAAAAATGAAGCGGTGGGCGTCTTTATAAAAATCATCCGCGCTGATAAAATCAGCGATTTTAATAATCGCGTCTTTGTCAATCAAAAGGCAGCCCAAAAGCGACTGCTCCATTTCAATATTTTGCGGGGGAATTTTTTCAAAATTTTCCTGATTTTTGGCCATAATTTAAAGTTTACTAGCGCTTTCATATCTTAACGGCTTTTTTCAATAAAGACAAGGCTTAATTGACCACAAATTATCCACTATTTAGCCAAAAGACTAATTAATTCATCTGTCTTGCCAAAAACAATTTTATTTGGTATATTAATTTTGTTAAATTTGACTTTTGACTTTTTATTTATGCTTTGGGGGTATAGCTCAGCCTGGTAGATCCGCCAGCTGGCGGACTTTTAAGCAGATGGTCTTTATGAAATATTTTACTTATGTTCTTAAAAGTGATTTTAAAGGAAGAGAGTTTATTTATCACTATATTAAAAACACGGGGGTATAGCTCAGCCTGGTAGAGCAACTGCCTTTTAAGCAGATGGTCGAAGGTTCGAATCCTTCTGCCCCCACCAGTTCGGAAAGGTCAAATTTTGTTGGTCATTTTGGCCGCCTTCGGCGACCAAATCATACGGAATTTTAAAGTCAAAAATCAATTGGCGGTTTTGTCTGAATTGGAATTCAGGTAAAAGAAAATTTTTAAATTCATATAATTGGAAGCTACATGAAATAGAAAATATTTTAATAAATTTTTTTTCAAAAATTTA
>DATDWV010000014.1:0-23252 GCA_035289505.1 Patescibacteria group bacterium
CTCATTTGGATCACTATCGAAATATCGGCATGTTTCCCGAAGCTAAGACCATTGAATATTTTGGCGTTTGGGACAAAGGCTTGTGTGACGATCGGCCAAAAAATTTAACTTCTGACATTGAAATTATTAAAACCCCGGGCCATAATTACGACGCTTTAAGTTTGCTGGTTAAAACTGAGATGGGTTTGGTCGCGGTTGTGGGAGATGTATTTTGGAGAGAAAATTATCCGGACAATGACGTTTATGCGAGCGAGCCGGAAAAATTAAAAGAAAGCCGCAAAAATGTTTTAGCCCTGGCGGATTATATTATTCCGGGCCACGGCGATATGTTTAAAGTTCACCCCGTTAGATAACGAAGTATCCATTATTCTATAAGGGGTGAGCTCGTTAAATAAAGTATATGTATTACGTTTATATTTTACAAAGTAAAAAAGATAAGCAATTTTATACCGGTTATACCGATAATCTTCGGAGGCGTTTAAAATTACACATTATGGGCAAAATTGGATCTACGAAAAATCGTTTGCCTGTTGAATTAGTCTATTATGAGGCGTGCCGACACCAACAAGATGCGACACACCGAGAAAAGTATTTAAAAACAGCATGGGGTAAACGGTACATTAAGGCAAGGTTAAAAAATTATCTAACGGGGTAAAAAAATAATTTTATGGAAATAAAAATTCAACCGATTGGTTTTGCCAAAAATCAGGAAAAAAGGCACACCGGCGGCTGGCGCGAAGTAATTACTGAATTAGTGATTGAAAAGCAATATCAGCCTGCCTTGGATGGGTTAGACGATTATTCCCATTTAGTCGTCATCTATTGGCTGCATGAAGTTGATAGTTGCGAATTGCATCATGTGCCGCAAAGCAAACACGGCATTGTCCCGGAAGTCGGGATTTTTGCTTGTCGCTGTCCACTGCGGCCCAATCCGATTGGTTTATCAACGGTTGAGATTTTAAAAATAAAAGACAATGTTATTACGGTTAAAGGCTTAGATGTTATTAACAAGACGCCAATTTTAGACATCAAGCCTTATACGCCGCAATATGATTTTGTCGCTGATGCCAAAGTGCCGGCCTGGGTGGGTAAACTAGATTATTAAAAAATTAAAAATTACGCAGCATGTCTCAAGCTAAACTCGGAATTTATCGGCATTATAAAGGCAATAAATATCAGGTGATTTACGAAGCTAAACATAGCGAAACTTTGGAAGACCTGGTGGTATACAAGGCTTTATATAAAAATAAAGAATCAAAATATTGGGTGCGGCCGAAAAAAATGTTTTTGGAGAAAGTGGTGATTGACGGCAAAAAAGTGCTGAGATTTGAACATCTAAGTAAAAATTCAAATAACCCCTCCTAACCTCCCCTTGAAAAGGGGAGGAATTCTTTATTAAGCTTTCCCCTCCTTTTCAAGGAGGGGCTAGGGGTGGTTTATTTTTGAAGTGAAATAAAAAAACTGCGGACCTTGAATCGGGTACGCAGGGGATAACGAGGGAACATTTGGCTGGGCGTTCATGATGTCTGTTTTAGATCGGGGGAGCTAGAGTCGGCGACGTTGGTGCTTGAGGCTCAATTTTCGGAACCTCTCGTAGATGGATGATTGGCAACAGTCGATTTGGTAATATGTCTAAGTCACCAAGAATTTGGGTGAATGCGTCGCCAACTTTGAATTCTGTGCCAGTGAGCGACCGTATAGCGACCAGCGGTAGCTGGTCATGTTTTGTCGCCGCTACGAAGTAGGTGACTTCGCCGTTTTTAATGACCGCGACCACCACACCGCCTTTGCCGTTTAATATATCTGGTTGATTAACGGTTGAGGCTTGGTCCTTCTCGGTAATAAGACCTATGCCTATTATGAGACTGCACGCCCCAATAGCCAGCAATACAAAGCAGAGAAAAAGGAGTAGCACGGCTTTCTTAGAGGAGGCATGAATAGTCCCTTTAGGCATCCTCCATGCCTTATCTGCCAGATATGTGAGGGTTATGAAGAACAGAAATATACTAGTACCAGCGATCAGAAACATCACGTTTGGCGTTGTCATTACTATACCCTCCTATTTTTTGTGTACGTTTGTGCGCCACCACCTTAGCACTAGATTTTCTTTTTGTCAATGGTAATTTCCGGGTCATTGCGAGGAGTCCCGCGGCCGCGGGACGACGAAGCAATCTCGAGATTGCTTCCCCCGCGGCTGCGGGGTCGCAATGACGAAAGATAAAAAATCCCGCCTCGAGGCGGGATACCAAAATTTTGACTTTTGACTTTTAATTTTTGACTTATTTTCTAATCCACTCTAATTTCCCGCTTCCATTCTTCACCGCCGTTTAGATAAACGGTTTTATTTTTATCCAAAAGTTTTAGCTGAATATTTAAAATATGTTTGCCTTTTTTGATCCCTTTTGGCGCTAAAGTAAATTTGAATTCGCCGGTTTCACCGGGCTTGATTTGGGTTTTATTGATCGGTACAGCGGCCACTTCGGTTCTGACCCAATCGTTAGCATCATAAAACGGACTTTTTTTGCCGTCAGTATTATAAATTTCCAAAGCGGTTTTGCGCGAAAGCCAGATGGTGTCAGCACTGGTATTTTTAATTTTCATCGTGATTTGAATCGGGCGCCAAGTATTTTTTACCGCTAACGGCAGATTATGTTCTAAAATTTGCGCCGAGACGCCGGGTTTGACAATGATAAATTTGGCGGTAGAAATAATTTTTGTCGGCGTCCCATTAAGGCTGTAATATAAACCAAATTCCTGATTTAGTAGGCCGCTTTGGTTGGTGGGGGTGGCTAGATTAATCGTAAAAGTTGCCAATTGATCCAAACCAACGCTTGATTCATTAAAATTAATTCTACCTTTAATGCCAAAGGAGCTTTCAGCTTTATCTTTATCGTTAACTTGAAGCCAGATATCGCCTTTTTGCCAAACTGAACTGCCGGTGTTTTTGAATTTAACGGTCACGACTTGCGTTTGGCCTGTTATTAAAATCAGACTTTCCGGGGCGATTGCATCAAAACTGGCGCTATAACTTGAGGGCTGATTAGCTTGATTCACTTGATTAACCGCGTCTTTAACCGTGTCGTCAATATAATCAATCATTTCCCCGGCGCTGTGGATTTCCAAAAGGGTAGTGGAAACCCGCACGGCGTTGTTTTTTTTATCCAAACCAAAAACCCGATCAAAAATCGTTGGATCCTGAATTCTCATCCGCTCGCCATTAGAGATTAAATAGTAATTGCCGGTTTCATTTTGCAAAACAAAAATGCCGTCTTTTAATTTGACTCCCTCGCCGGTGGGGTATTTTTCCAAATCCGCCAGAGTCGCGGCTTCGGCTGGTTTTGAAGCAAACCGACTTTGCCAAACTGCGGGATCAACCTGATGTTTTAAATTATCTTTAACTTGCCAGATCGCGCCGGCTTCATCTTTAAATAATTTTCCTTGCGGATAAATTGAGCCCGCGGCGATTAAGGTGCCCAAAATATAGTTATTTAATTGTTCTTCGGTCACTTGAGTGATTTCACTGGCGGTTAAAGCCAAACGCACTTCGGACAATAAAGCCAGGGTTTCCTCGCCGATAATCGGCCGTTTTTGATTTTCCACTAAAAGATAAATTTGGCCGGAAGCAGCGGATTTAATCAAAGTGTTATCCGCGAAATTAATCGGCGTGCCGTCAGGATAGGCGTTTAAGTCGTTGCCCGTCGCGCTAATCGCCTCGCTTAATTGATAATTAGTCAAAAACAATTCGCGTGAATTAAATTTTCTTTTAAGATTGTTTTGGATTAACCAGAAGTTTGTGCCGTCAGTAACCGTTTGGCCGTCTAAAAATTTTTGATTTGAAAAATAGCGATGCCAGACTCGCCAAAAAAGTCGATTGCCGCCATATGGGGCGGTCACGCCCAATTCCGGCGAATAGCCGACATAAGGGGTATAGATAAATAAGTTAGCCGTGGCCTGATTGGCCGGGGTTAAACTATAGCCGTCATAAGTTTTTGTCGTTTGATTAATCTTGAAAGAAAATTGCCCGGCTTTTTGCCGATAAATTTCTTGGGTTTCCGCCGTTGATTCAATTTGATTGTAAAAACCGCGGTATTTTTCGTTGCAGCCGCCGCCATAACAGCCATAACCCGTGGCCCAGTCCAGCGCTTTTTCCGTGGCTTGGCTTTTGCTGATAAGCGCTTGTTCTTTTTCCAAAGTGGTTAAAATAAATTTCGGGCTAACCTGATGTTTTTGGCTGACCAAAAAAATCATTTCAGACGCTTTCATGGGCACGCTTTCAACCACTTGGCTATAGCGGGCCAAAACGCTGTTTTCCCGCTCTAAAAATTTTTGCATCGCGGCTTGAGACAAGTCGTTTTTATTAAATAATTCTTGATCGGTGATAATATTATTGGGATTAAAAGTTCTGGCCAAGCCGATTTGGGGCAATAAAATAAAAAAAACTAAGACGCCGACGCTTAGCTTAGCTGAAATTTTTAAGCGGCTTTTTATTTTTATTTTTAGCTTAAATCTTACATGATTCATAGCTATTGTATTTTATAATATTCTGAAGACTTTGTAAAGTATTTTGTTTTCTCTTTATTTTAAAAATGTGCTATAATTTATTAAGAACTAATTAATCATTTTAATCAATTAAGAAAGGGGGTGGACAAGTCAAAATGAAAAAAATTATTATTACTAGTTTAATTCTCGGTCTTTTTGCTTTTAGCGCTCTGCCGGCTTTGGCTACCGCTTCAATCACGTCTGATGATGTTGGTTTGGGATACGGCACTTATACCGGATTAGGCACCAAAGATTTGCGCGAAAGCGTGATGACGATTGTGAACGTCTTGCTCGGCTTTTTGGGGATTATCGCCATTATTGTCATTTTATACGGCGGCTTTGTTTGGCTGACAGCGGGCGGCAATGAAGAAAAAGTCTCCCAAGCGAAAAAAATTATTAGCGCTGGCATCATTGGTTTAGTCGTGATTTTCACTTCCTATGCGATTGCCCAATTTGTAATCAATGCTTTAATTGAAGCGACGACGGGAGTTGATACCCTTTAAAAAGAGTCTACGGCAGAGTGAAGCCATGGGAATAGTTTAGTGTTTTGGAATAACACCAGAGCTAAAGAAAAAAATTGAAAGGGGGTGTCATAAAAGATGACTAATTTAACGGATTGGGGTTTAATTTTTTCCCAAACTTTTAGAGAAATCTGGTTTAAGTTTGTTGATTTGGTGCCCAGCATTTTGGGCGCGATTATTGTTTTTATTGTCGGTTTGTTTATCGCCGAAGGTTTGGGCAGATTGGTTGCCAACTTGCTAAAAAAAGTTTATTTAGACAAGGCGGTTGAGGCCACGGGATTAAAAAAGATTTTAGACAAAATCGGTTTTCGTCTGGAAATCAGCAAAGCCTTGGGGCTTTTGGTTACTTGGTTTTTGTATGCCGTGGTTTTGGTGGGCGCCGCCGATATTTTAGGACTTGGCCAGATTTCTGAATTTTTGACGCAAGTGGTTTTGTATATTCCCAACGTGATTATCGCGGTCGTGATTTTAATTGTCGGCATTATTGTCAGTAATTTTGTCCAGACTTTAGTGACCGAAACCGCGCTGGCGACAAAAATTGAGGCCGCGGATTTTTTGGCGAACGTGGCCAAATGGGCGATTTTGATTTTTACGGTCATGGCGGCCTTGATTCAGTTGCGCGTGGCCACGGAATTAATTCAGATTTTGTTTACCGGTTTAGTTTTGATGATTGCCTTAGCCGGCGGCATTGCCTTTGGCTTGGGCGGCAAAGATCGAGCGGAAAAGATAATTGATAAGTTGCTGAAGAGATAAGAATACCCCTCACCCTTAATCCCTCCCCCCTTATTAAGGGGAGAGGGTGTCCGTCAGGACAGGTGAGGGGTTTATTAAATCAAAGCAATAATTATCCAAAACAAAACCGCTAAATCGTTTTTAAAATAGGGGACGTCAACTAAGCCGTGAATGACGATGGCGATCATGGCGGCGAGAAGGCCGAGGGCCAGCCAATGATTGCCATCCCCGACTTCATCGGGGATCCATTTTAGGCCATGGACTCCCGCCCCCCGATCGGTGTCGGGGGCAAGCTTCGCGGGAATGACAACTCTGGCAAAACCTTTGCGGAAGAATTTAATAATTAGCCAGATGAAACCGATTAAGCCGAGTAAGCCGGTTTCCAGCCAGAAATTTAAAAAAATATTATGCGGATATAAAAGCACTTCCATTTTGAGCGGATCGCGCGCTTGATTTTGGATTTGGGCAAAGCTACCAATGCCCGCGCCCAAAATGAAATTTTTGGGCGAAGCCAATAAATATTGGCCGCTGATTTTTGCCAACTCCAAGCGGTTTTGACCGGCCGCGTCTTGGAACGTGATGAGCGGCAAAATAATTTGGCGCGTCATTGGCACAATTAAAGATAAAACAATTAAAGCGATAACTACAGACGTAGTTATTTTTTTGTTCCAACTAAAAAAGAATATAAAAATTAAAGCCGCGGCTAACCCCAGCCAAGTTCCTTGAGAAAAGGTAAATAAAATTGCTAAAAGCGCCGGAATAACAATTAATGATTTTAAAATAGCGGCCTTTAAATTTTTAATTTCCGCTAAAAGCCAACCGCCGTAGATAACAACGATTGGTCCTAAAAATAAACCGACGGCGTTAGGCGAGCTAAAAAAAGAAGTAACGCGGCGGTTAGCCGGCGCGGTCCAGCTTGGTTCATAAATGCCAAAACCGGTTAATTTTTGGAAAATACCTAAAAGTGAAATTGCTAAAGTGGAAACGCCTAAAGACCACAAAATAATTTTTTTGTCATTTTTGGTTTTTATAACATTAGTCAGAATGATAAAAAATAAAATCGGTTCAATGAAATAGGCCTTCCAAAGCCCGGCCGCGGCCCGTAGGCTAGGTGAGAGAAATAAAGAAATTGTTGAAGCGAGTAAAATTAGGGTAATCGGCAAACGGTAGTTTTTTAGGTTGTAGGTCTTAGGTTGTAGGTTGTAGAAAATCAAATTTAATACCCAGCCGATAAAAGTCACTAAGATACAGAGCTCAAGATAAGTAAACGGCACGCCTAAAATATTTGAGCGGAAAAGATAAGTTGGCAGTAAGATGATAGTTAAGCCAGCCGCATAAACTGGTTTTTTTATTGCCAAGTAGCCGAGGACCACTAAAATCACCAAAAGCAAAAAATTAATCTGCCACCAAAATTGATTTAAAAAATGCTGGATTTGCCAGTGAAAATCAAAGATAAACATTTTAGAAATTAATGATTAGGTTTTTCATTATTTTTTCCGCCGACTAATTCTAAGATTAAATTCCGGTCAATGCCTTTAAGAAAATACAAAACTGCGAAATAAATTATCGCGCCGATGATTAGGGAAACAAAAAACGAAGGTCGCCACGAATAAAGGGCGATGGCCATAACGGCGCTCGCCAAAATGGTTTTGCCAAAAATTTTTAAATCAGGCAGAAATTTAATTTTTCGCGACATGACATAAGCCGCGGACACTAAAATGAAAGCCTCGGTAAAAACCGTCATCCAGGCCGCGCCCCAATAACCGTATTGGCTGATAAAAATGACATAGCCGATTAGGGAAATTACCGCGTTAATCGCGTAAAATTTAATCATTTTTTTCTGCTCGCCAATGGCCACGATCGTATAGCCGAAAAGTCCGGCGATAAAAATCGTGCCCGTGGCAATAAATAAAATTTTGATAATTTCTCCAGAAACGACGAAATCAAGGCCTGCCATCAAAACCATTAACGGCTCGCCTAAAAAATATCCGCCGACAATCATCGGCGCGGTAATGATAATTAAAAAATCAAAAGTCCGCTGGACCAATTTTTTGATTTGGCCAAAATCCTTTAGGGCCGCGGCGCTGGCCAAAAGCGGCAAGATTAAACCTAAAAAGAGATAAACGATATTAATTAAAACTTCCAAAATTTTATAAGGCGCGCCGTACAAACCGACTTCTTCGGGGGCGCGCATTAAAGACATAATAAAAATGTCACCTTTAAAGTAAATTAAATTTAAGGCGATAGTTAAGCCAATCGGCCAAGTATTTTGTAAAATTTTCAGCCAGATTCTGCCGTCAAAACCCAAATTAATTTTCAGCTGTCTTTTAACGAAGTAAACAGAAAAGATAAAAATAAAAACGCTGTTCAAAATTGAAGCGATTAAAACTCCGATTAAGCCCAAGTTTAAATTAATCGCCAAAATCATTAAAATCAAATAAAGGGTTTGTCCGCCGATTTCCGCGATCACCGCTTGATGAATGACCAGATGTTTTTGGAAAAAACTGGTGAGCACTGTCGTTAAAGCCGCGGCGGTATAGCCAAAAATGGCAATGAGAATGCCGAGCTTGACCACGCCGGGGTAGGGGAGGAATAAAGCGACTAAAAACGCCAAACTCAAAAATATGAGCGAGGTCGTTAATCGTAAAGCCAAAACATTGCTTAAAATTTGTTTCTCGTTTTCCGCCGGGTCAGCAATTAATTTAGTCGTCGTCATTTGCAAGCCCAAGTCAACCAAAATGCCAAAAATCGCGAGGTAAGCGTAAATCGTGGAAAAATATCCAAAGTCCTTCTGGCCCAAGTAGCGAGTCATCAAACCAAAACCAATTAAAGCGATCATAATTGTAATCGCTTTACCAATAGTTTGGATCAAAGTATTTTGAAAAATTTTTTGAGCAAGGGTCATATTTTTATCTTAACATTTTTTTTAGGGTTGACCCAGTTTTTCCGCCACTGCGTTATATACTTTAACCCAATGACAATGGTCAGCGCAAGCGTGAGTGTCAATAGATTTATTGGCAAACTCAAATAATAGTGGAAGAATAAAATAATTAAACAGTCGGCGACAACTGAAAAGCTAAAAGCTAAAATTAATTTTTCTCCCCAGCTAAAAAAGTTACGACTGAAAAATCTTTGTAACAAAAAATATCCAGGCAAAACAAGCAAAACAACGCTTAAGAAAAGGGGAGTGGCGACCTCAATAACAATCATATCGGTATAAATTAGAATTTATTCTAGTGAAACATTCTGTGGATGGTATAAAACCAAAACTGAAATTGCCGATAAATAGATATAGCGGCGTGCCATCATACATCGCCAGCAATTTTTTTTGAGCAGGTAGATTATTATTAGCCCAAAATATTTGCCAATTCTCGTAGCTCCATTTATCACGAATTAAACCCGGTGAGATTGTTTTTCGATTACTCCATCCTTCCAGCCACGGCGCGTACATAGAATTCAAATTTAAAATGTAGGCTGATGTTTCGGTTGATCCGTCTATTTTTTTAATGGCATCTAATTCACTGGGCATAATCAGTTGCGGACGACTGGTTGTGTAGGGCAGAGTAACGAAAGAACCAATGACCAGTAAACCGAACAAAAAGGCAAAGGCATGCTTGGGTGCATACCGTGAAAGTAAGTAAGCTAAGGCGACACCAGCCAAAATTATAGCCGCCAAATCAAGGTAGATAATCAGGCGTTTGTAAAAAATAAATTCAGTCACAACCATAGTACCAGAAATCAAAAACATCAAACCAGTGGCACTAAATTGTTTTTTTCGCAGTTCATAAAATAGCCAGCCGACGGCGAGGACTAGGTAAGGCCAGGCAAGCTTTAAATAAGTATTTAGCTCCAGAAAATCTCCAGACCTAATAGAATGAGTGTCTATGGCAAAATTTGTTTGTAGCAGGTTGAGAATCGTCCTGGTTGAATCAAAGGTAAGCAAGTATACCCCGCCGACAACCAGTGCTAAAATTTCCACTGCCAAAAGTTTCCATTGGCGTTTAATGATTAAGTATAAGAATGTCACCGGAAAAAAAATTGCTGGTGTTGATTTGTGGATGATCGTTAAAAATAATGACGGCCAAAAAGCCAAAGATGATTTTTTGGCGATAAGCCACCAGGCAATGAATAGAAAAAAAACCGACAAAGTATTACGATAAAGAAAATAAGAATAAGCTTCAAGCTGTACCAACGATATGACGAAAATTACTAGTGCTGAACCAGCCGCCAGCTTGTTGTATGTTTGGCGAATGAAGAAGTACAAAGCAACGCTTAATAATAATTCAGCGACGAGGTGACCAGTAAAGGTGATAGCTTCCGGGGAAAATCCAATCAGGGCTAAGAGCTTAAAAAGAGGGATAATTATTTCCATCCCGGCTTCTCGGCTGATATCCAGTGGGAAATATTCCCCACTATGGTCAATTGCTTTGGCCATTACGTAATAAAAACCGGTGTCATAACCCAAGGCCGCTTCGCCGCCTTGCCATAAAGGCATAACCCTAGTTAGAGACAAAAATAAAAAAACGCCAATTACTATTATTATTTCCCACGGTAATTGTGGATAAGTTTTTTGTATATTGCTAAACATAAGGAGTATACTTATCTTAGCTTACTAATTCACTTTTTAAAACTATGGTGAAAAATTTAACAGTAACCGCCAGTAGAACCAAGGTCAGCGGTAAGGTAATGACTATTTTGGTTGTTATGGCAATTGCCGGCGGTGCTTACGTGGTAGCCGCCACTCTTGGTGTTAAAGTAAATCAGAAATTTACAATAGTGGCTACTGGCCCCAAACAAGCCGAGATTTCACCGGGTAAATATCTCACTTTGGGAACATATGAAATAAGCACTGGGTATCAGGATTGGGTGGTGGTTGATTCAATCAAATTTACCTCACCGCTGGGAGTATTGACTGACAAAATTGAGCATTTGGAACTGATGCGCGAATATGATTGCGGTTATGGTTATGGTGATTCTTCTGGCAAGTGTTATACGCCACTAGCCAGCCAGCCGGCGCTCAACGGCCAGGGCGAAGTGACATTTTACCTAAAATTATTGGTGAACAAATTTAATTCGGCGCGTTTAGCTATAGTTGGTGAAATACAGAATTTCCAAAATCCAAACAAGAAAGACCCAAAAATTTGGTTTAACATTAAAAAGAACACCGATGTCGTAGCCCGATTATATAAACCTTGTGGTTACGGCTATGGTTATGGAGATTGTGATTACCCGGTTATTTACCCGAACGTTGGTAAGGCTAAAGGTACGATTTTTACGGTCAAACTTACCGATATTCCTCCTGTCGTTACTCAGCCGAAACTTGACGTTATGTTGGCTCGGGGAGAAGAAAGTGCCTCCCAGCTGGTTTTACCTGGCATCCAGGATCAGGCTTTTGCTGAGATTATAATTGATGCCCGTCAATCTAACACCGACGCTTCAATTAAAACTTTAGGAGTTTTGTTATCAACATGGCCCCCGGCCCAGCCTAATTGGCTTTCTGACATTAAGGTTTGGGCAGATGATGGCAGAATGCTACCGGTTACCAATGGTACGGCGGCGGTTTTAGCAAGTTCAGCTACACCAGGTAGTAATCTTTTAATGAGTCTGCATTGGCCTAATAATGAACGTTTGCTTGTTCAAGCAGGCCAAATAGTCCGTTTAAAGGTAACTGCTGATTTATCGCCTAATGCCACCAGGGGTTATTTCAGTTTCGGTTTGCCAGTCCAAGGATGTTTAGAAGATGCTTATTCCGTAATTAATGGCCAAGTTAATCCAACAATACCTGCTTTGGTAAATTGCTTTTACAATCTGGGTGTACCATTTGTAGCGACCAGCATAAGTCAATAGATATAGATAGGATGGAATAATAAAGAGGCCACCCCAGGAGGGTGGC
This sequence comes from Patescibacteria group bacterium, assembly GCA_035289505.1. Taxonomy (GTDB): domain Bacteria; phylum Patescibacteriota; class Patescibacteriia; order Buchananbacterales; family UBA6539; genus HO2-39-17. The sequence goes on from DATDWV010000014.1 coordinate 11,686, forward strand.
CTCTTGGTATATAGTAGTTGTTATGTCGAAAGGAGGGTTGATCCGCCCTTGGCGGAAACCCATAAGATTTTTTGAGTAATAGTCATGACTTTTTAATCATATCGCTTTAAAACTTAGTTGACAAAATTATTTAGATGTGCTATAATGTAAATATCAAGTTAAAATATTAAAAATGAAAGAGTCGGTTAAAAACCTTCTCTTTTTTTAACCCCAAAAATAAAAACAAAAATGGAAAGATTAATCATGACGCTTGATTACCGAAAATGGCCGAGCCGAAAAACCGTTGCTTTTTTATTTTTTGCCACGGCTGGCTTGGTTTTTTTATTGACCAATAATTCGGTTTTGGCCCAGCCCCAAGCCCAAATTTCCGTTTTTAAAACTTCTGGTTTGGCGCCGTTCACGGTTTTGTTTAACGCCAAAAATAGTTCAGGTAATATTGTCCGTTATGAATGGAATTTTAATGATTCTAACAGCGATTACCCATCCACTGATGAGGGCAGAATGGTTGGCCATCGTTTTGATAATCCCGGCAGTTATAATGTCCAGCTCACGGTTTATGAAGAAAATGGTTCTTCAGCTCAAGCTCAAATCACGATTACCGCTTTAAGCCAGCCGGCTGGCGCGAAAACCTATTACATCTCCACCAGTGGCAACAGCGCTAATGATGGTTTAAGTGAAAGTCTGCCGTGGGATTTTGCCACTCTCCAGAATCAGGCTGCAACCTTGCCTGACGGCAGTAAAGTTTTATTCAAGCGCGGCGATAATTTTGACACCAGCGCCGCTTGGCAATTTTATGATTTATTGCGGGCGCATCCAAATTATTTAACCCTAGACGCCTATGGTAGCGGCGCTAAGCCGAGGTTTGGCACCATCAGCACTGGCGCCAAATATGAAAACAAGGGCATTATTATCCAAAATTTACAAGTGGCCTCTTTAAAGATTAGGCCCCAATATTGGCAAGACAACCTTCCGGTTGGTTTTCATTATCCAGGCCATCAAGTCACGGTGCGCAATTTGACCGTGGGCAATGGCGATATCTTTATCTGGCAGTCTGAAGGTGTTTCCATTGAAAATACAACGATTGATCGGGACTGCGACACGGGTACGTGTCCGGATGGAGAAGGCATAGGTGTTTCCAGCGATTCGCCCGGCACTGGCTATCTCTACGTCAATAAAATTGATATATCCGGGGTTAAAAACCACTGCATTTACTTGGCCGGCTGGTCTCACGATGTTTTAGTGGAAAACAGTAATCTTCATCACTGCGGCATTTATGGCATTAATCGTGATGGCTTTACGGTTCACGGCAAAGTTGATAATTTAATTATTCGCAATAACGAAATTCATGACAATTATTTTGCCTCCGGCTTAGACAGCGCTTATGACAAGGGCACACCGCCAGAATATATTAGAAATGTTATTTTTGAAAACAATAAAATTTACAACCAGGAAAGTTATGTTTTCCAGCTCCGTTCTCTCCAAAACTCAATTTTTAGGAATAATTTGATTTATAACAACCCGGGAATAGTTTTTGGTATCTATGGTCCTAAAATTGATGACGGCCAATTGGACGAGCCGACAACCAATATTGAAATTTATAACAATACAATTTACAGCAATACAAACGGTGTAGTTCTTTACTTAGGCCGCTATGAGACGCCCAACCACAATGAAATGATTAGTAATATTTACTTTAAAAATAACATTGTGGTCAGCAGTTCGGGCAGAGTTTTAACCAGTTATCTGCCTGATTTAAACAGAGTGTTTATGAGTAATAATATTTACAGCGGTGCTCTGGTTAAGCCAGCCATTGACCCAAATAGCTTTAATCTTGACCCATTGTTGGTTAATCCGGCTGGCAATGACTTTACCCTGCAAGATAGTTCGCCGGTGATTAATGCTGGGGCAATACTTAAAGTTAAGTATGATTATGCCAGCAATTTGCGCGACACCGCTCCAGACATCGGCGCGTATGAAAATTTATCCGTGCCGCCACCATGCGTGGAAAATTGGTCGTGTGGCTCATGGTCAACTTGCGCTAATAGCAGTCAGAGCCGAACTTGCACGGACGCAAATAGTTGTGGCACAACAGTCAATAAACCGACAACAATTCAAGCCTGCACTGCGACTTGTTCGCCCAATTGGATTTGTTCAAGTTGGTCAACATGTGTTAATAATAGTCAAACCCGAAGCTGTGCTGACGGTAATCAGTGCGGCTTAACCAGCGGCAAACCAACAGAGTCGCAAAGTTGTTCTGCGGCTTCGGCCCCGATTGGCGGCGCGCCAACAACACCTACGCCAGTGGCACCGACGCCAACGAACACGAACACTGCTTCTTCCCAAACCTCATCTATTATTGAAGGGAGCTTGGTTAAAACCGAAAAATTTTCCGCGGTTTATCTATTTGAGAATAACCAAAAAAGATATATTCCAACAGAAAGCATTTTTTTAGCCAATGGTTTTTTTTGGAATAAAATTCAAACGGTTGATCAAAACATTTTAAAAAATTATGCCGTCGGGACAGATTTAACTTATCCGAATAATACTTTATTAAAAGCGCAAAAAAATTCGGCGGTTTATCTTTTTGGCGACGGCAAGCGCAAAGTTTTTTTCAACGCCAAATATTTTTTAGTCAACAATTATCGCTGGGAAAAAATATTCACGACAGAGCAGTCATATCTGAACCAATTTGGTCTTAGCGCTAATATTGTCTATTCTGATGGCACCTTAATTAAAGGCGGCGATGCCAATGTTTATTTACTTGAAAACGGCAAGCGTCGGGCGATTGCTTCGGGCGCGCTTTTTGAACAGCTGGGATTGCGCTGGCATAATATTATTGTTGTTTCTGATTTTGAATTGACTTTTTATCCGGAAGGCGCGAAAATTACGGCGGCAAATGATATTGGCGGCACTTTTATCCGTTCCATGGATTTAGACGGTGATGGTTTGGATAATGCCTTAGAAAAAATTTATGGCAGTGATCCGAATAAAATTGACACTGACGGCGACGGTTTTCTTGATGGTGCGGAAGTAGAAAATGGCTTTAGCCCAATTCGTCGTTTTTCCCGATAATTTAAAAAATCATAAAGTCGCCAAATTATAGATAAATCTGCCTTTAAGAATAAGGCATTTTTTTATTTGACAATAATCAAGGGCTGTGTTATAAGAAGATGACCAGTAAGGGGGAAATTACTCCCTTTATTATGGCTATTTTATATATATTTTTAAAAAATGACTTTTGCCAACTGTCTAAAAAAGATTATTAAAGATTTTCGCCTCAGCAAAAAAGCGATTTTTTTGGCTGTTTTTTTAATTTTACCCATTAATTTTTTGCTTCTGCCAAAAGACTATGTTTTGGCCCAGCCCCAAGCCCAAATTTCCGTTTTTAAAACTTCTGGTTTGGCGCCGTTCACGGTTTTGTTTAACGCCAAAAATAGTTCAGGCAATATTGTCCGCTATGAATGGAATTTTAATGATTCTAATAGCGATTACCCGCCCACTGATGAGGGCAGAATGGTTGGCCACCGTTTTGACAACCCCGGCAGTTATAATGTTCAACTCACGATTTATGAAGAAAACGGCTCATCGGCCCAAGCACAAATCACCATTACCGCTCTTTCTGCTCCAGCCGACGCCCAGACCTACTATGTCTCCATGAGCGGCAGTAGCGCCAATGATGGTTTAAGTCCCGCTACCCCCTGGAATCTCAATAAGATTTTAGTCAAAAATACCGCTTTTATCCCTAATGGTAGTAAGATTCTATTCAAACGAGGCGATGATTTTACCATTGCCACCTCCAGCTTTGAAATTAATTATTTATTAAGACCCGCCCCCAATTATCTGACCTTAGATGCCTATGACACCGGGGAAAAGCCTATTTTTGGCCCGGTGACGACTTATGCCAGAGATCGATATTATAATAAGGGCATTATCATTCAAAACCTCCAAGTGAAAACTTTAAAGATCCAAGGGCAGTATAGCTCTTCTAGTTTTGTCTATCCTGGTCTGCAAGTGGCATTACGCAATCTCAAAGTCACCAATGGCGATGTTCATATCTGGCAATCCGAAGGCATTACTTTGGAAAACATTTACATTAATCGCGGTTGTGATACAGCTACTAATCCCGCTGACCCCGCTCAATGTCCCACGGGTATGGGTTTAGCTGTATCCAGCGATCCGCCCGGTAGCGGTTATTTCTACATCAACAACCTGGAAGTTAATGGCGCTCGAAGCCATTGTGTTTATTTTGCTGGCAACTATCACGAGGTTTTAGTGGAAAACAGCAATTTTCATCATTGCGGCGTTTATTTGCAGACCAGTTTGCGCGATGGTTTTACCATTCATGGTCAGGTTGATAATTTAATCTTAAGAAGTAATCAAATTCATCATAATAATTTCGCCTTGGGTTTGGACGGTGCCTATGACAACGGCACTCCTCCGGAATATCTTAGAAATGTAATCGTTGAAGATAACAAGATTTATAGTAACCAATCTCCTTGGCCCAATACCGATCATGGAATTCAGATTCGTTCCATGCAAAATTCAATTTTTAGGAATAATTTGATTTATGATAATGCCGGCATGCTTTTTTGGATTGCCGGTCCCAAGGTTGACGACGGTCAACTTGATGAACCCACTAATAATATTGAAATTTACCATAACACGATTTACACCACCAGGGGTAGCATCATTCTTTATCTTGGTCATAATGTTACTCCCAACCACAATGACATGGTGAGCAATATTTATTTTAAAAATAATATCGTGGCTGGTAGTTCCGGCAAGGTTTTAACTAGTGTTTTGCCAGATTTAAGCACGGTTTTTATGGATAATAATATCTACGGCGGTGTTTTTGTTAAGCCAGCCATTGACCCAAACAGCTTTAATCTTGACCCTTTGCTAGTTAATCCGGCTGGCAGTGATTTTGCGCTGCAAGACAGTTCCCCGGCGATTAATGCTGGGGCAATACTTAAAGTTAAATATGATTATGCCGGTAATTTGCGCGATTCTTCGCCTGACATCGGTGCTTATGAAAACTTATCAACCCCACCGCCGCCGGCCGACACCACGGCGCCGACCACCACCGCTAATCCCGGCACCGGCAGTTATCCCGTTGCCCAGTCAGTGGCCTTAACCACTGATGAAATTGCGACCATTTATTATTGTTTAGGTAGTGGCTGTAATCCAAACATTGTTTATTCCTCACCTCTCTTAATTAGTCAGTCAAATACTTTAAGATTTTACGCGGTTGATTTGGTTGGCAATCAAGAAACGATTAAGGAAGCAAACTATTTAATTTCAATTGGTGGCGACACTCAAAGTCTTCGCGTCGTCACTTATCTTAAAGCCGGCGGCCTTTGGTTTATCAAACCTTCTTACACTAGTCCTCTCACGGCAATTAACACTGATGGCACTTGGCAAACTTGGGTTAGAACCGGGGGCATTGATGAATTTGCGACAGAAATCGTTTCTTATCTCGTGCCAGCCGACACCCAAGTGCCGCTTTGCGGCTTAAGCCCGGCTTTTTGCACCACTCGGCCGGAAATTGCCGAGGTTCAAGCCATTTCTTATATTAAGAGGGGAGCAGATTTACCTTTAACCATAATTAACTTCATGCAAATTCCGTCTTACGGTGACGCCGACGGAAATTTACATGGCCACCTCGCCGCGGCTAACCCCAATGATTTTCGGGTGGTTACTTACGTTAGAGTTGATAGCCTTTGGCTGGTTAAACCGGATGTTATTAATCCTTTATCTTTAATTAATGTTGACGGCATTTGGCAGACCGGCGGCATTGATGAATTTGCGACAGAAATCGTTTCTTATCTCGTGCCAGCCGCCACCCAGCCGCCACTTTGTGATTCCCAATCAACACTTTGTTCTAGTCAGCCCAATATTTTAGAGGCGCTTTCCTTCGTTTATGTTAAGCGGAGCATTGATACGCCGGTGAATTCAATTAATTTTACTCAAGTGCCAGCTTACGGTGATTTGACTGGTGATTTGCAAGGCGAGGCCTCTAATATTTTGGATCAACCCTCAACCTTAATTGATTTTACCCAAATTCCGCCGTACGGTGACTTAACCGGTGATCTGCGCGGCCAAACAAATGTTTCTAACCCAAGCGATTTTCGAGTGGCCACTTATCTTAAAGCCGGCGGGCTTTGGTTTATCAAACCTTCCTACACTAATCCTTTAACACCCATTGGTTCTGACGGCTCATGGCAGACCTGGATTAGAACCGGGGGCATTGATGAATTTGCGACAGAAATCGTTTCTTATCTCGTGCCAGCCGACACCCAAGTGCCGCTTTGCGGCTTAAGCCCGGCTTTTTGCACGACTCGGCCGGAGATTCCTGAAACCGCCTCGTTTGCTTACGCGCAAAGACAATAGATTTGACTTTTTTTGTTAGCTATGCTATAATGGTATTAGCGGAGTGAGAAATCACTCTTTTTAAAATAAAAATAAAAATCCCGACGTTCGCCAAAGCGAAGTCGGGATCCACGATTTTTCACCAAATCAAAGATTTGGGGAAAAATCGGGACAAAAATAAAAATATGCAAAATTTAAATCAATTCGTTCAAGCGGTTTTTGGCGTCAGTCAAAATTCGCAAGCACTGGAAACAAAATTATTCAGCCGACGCCTAATTATCAGTTTTCTGGGCGCTTTTTTTATTGTTTTGACGGCAAGTTTTATTTTGAGTTTTGCCAGCCGTGTCCTAAGCGCCTCCCAATCAGCCCAGTCCGCGGCCGTATTGGGAGAGCCAGTCGCTTTTCAGCCGGGACAATACGTCACTAATTTAATTTCTGGCAATGAAAATCAAGGTTATTTGAGTCAATCAAGACAATGGCGGGTAAACCCAGATTAAATCAAAACAAAAAATTTTTGATTTAGCCTAAGTTTTCCCTACTTAAAAAGTTGTTTCAAAAACTTGATCAATCAATGCCAATCTTTCCTGCTTTTGGCAAAAATTGCCGGCAGAACTAATCATTTGGCCACAAAAACTTTGTTCTTTTAGGTAGACCCCGCTTAGAGATAAAGTAAATCTCTAACGGGGTAAACAAAAAAATAAAGATAAAAATCCCGACGCTTCGGTCGGGATCCTCGATTTTTCACCCCGCAGCGGCGGGAGAAAAATCGGGATAAAAATAGCCCCATTTACTGGGACTATTTTTTTAATTAGAAATTACTCCGCAGAATGTTGGCCGGCTAGCGGCGCATCAATTAAGTGATGCAGTTTTTTGTTTTGTTCGGCTAATTGAGTGATTTTTTTGGCGACTTCGTTTGGATTTGGCACTTGTTTAAAAATGAAATGCTGTTGTTCACCCGCGGTTTGGATTTGTACATCGCCGTAATTAAGAAAAGTCGGGAAAAACCCCTTTAATTCCGCGGTGACGTCTTGGACGCGGTAAAGTTTTTGTTCGGAAACGGTCCGGGAGAAAAGCGCTTTTTGTTCAATGTTAATAATTCTTTCGTTCGTCACGATCCAAACGTCCAAATAATAATCAACCCAACTGGTAAAAGCAAAAAGCCAAACATAAAGATAGAGAATACTGGTGAATACAACAATCAGCGGGCCGAATAAGTCGTGATTGAAAAATCCTTGGATAGTCTCGCCTAAAATAAAATAAAAAATCAGCGGTAAAACCGCGACCACGACCCAAAGCAGAATTTTTAAAAAAATAATAAATGGATGGCGGCGCAAAAGCAAAATTATTTTTTCATCTTTGAGGCGATTGGGCAGATAAAAACGATGCATATTAAGCGCTAAAAGGATTTAAGGTTGGCACAAGCCAAATGATTTCTTGCCAATCAAATTGGCTTAAATAATTTGCGGCCAGCATTAAAATTGAAATGGCAATTACTAAATAAAAAGAAATCACGGCCACATTGCCCACGGTCAACAAGCCAAAACGAATTAAATGATAGATATTAAAAAAACTGAACAATAAAAAGACGACGACGCCGAGAAGATAAAAATAGTAGAGAAAGGATAGAGGAATGCCCATGTTTGTTTAATTATAGCAATTTGTTTGGCTTATTACTATTTTCCAAATTCAGATGCTGATAAGCTAAATCAGTTGCCATGCGGCCTTTGGGCGTGCGCTTAAGCATTCCAATTTGCATTAAAAACGGTTCGTAAACATCTTCAATCGTCGCCATTTCTTCACCGGTTGCCGCGGCAATCGTGTTTAAGCCCACCGGACCGCCGTCAAACTTATTAATGATAATTTTTAATATCCACCGGTCAATTTCATCCAAACCAAATTCGTCAATATCCAACATGGCCAGGGCTTGCTCGGTTATTTCATGATTAATTTTGCCTTTGGCTTTCACTTGGGCAAAATCGCGTACTCGTTTTAGCAGGCGATTGGCAATGCGCGGAGTTTTGCGCGAGCGGCTGGCGATTTTATTAATCGCTTGCTCTTCAACGTCAATTTTGAGAATTTGCGACGAACGATTAATAATTTTTCCGATTTCGTCGTTTTGGTAAAAATTAAGATGGTAAATATTGCCAAAGCGGTCGCGCAGAGGCGAGGAAAGCAGACTGATTTTGGTCGTGGCGCCGACAATCGTAAAATGGGGCAGATCCAAGCGCAAGGTGCGGGCGGACGGGCCTTTGCCAATGACAATATCCAAAGCGTATTCTTCCATCGCCGGGTACAAAATTTCTTCAATAACTTTATTTAAGCGATGGATTTCGTCAATAAATAAAATATCGCCGTCTTCCAGATTAGTTAAAATGGCGGCGAGATCGCCGCTTCTTTCCAAGGCCGGCCCGGAAGTCACCCGGATATTAACTTCCATTTCCTTGGCAATGATATGGGCCAAAGTCGTTTTGCCCAAGCCCGGCGGGCCATAAAGCAAAACATGTTCAATCGGCTCTTTGCGGCCCTGGGCCGCGGCCATAAAAATTTTTAGATTTTCTTTGATTTTTTCCTGGCCGACAAATTCCGCCAAATTTTTTGGCCGCAACGTCAAATCAAAAGATGAGTCATTTTTCAATTCTTTGGGGGTGATAATTCGTTCGCTATTTTCCGGGTCTTTTAATGTCATAAATTCATTTTTATCTTACTCTTTTTGGCGCAAAAAAACAACCTCGCTTAAGGTAATTAAAAATGGGCGAGGAGGGACTCCCCGCACCAAATTTCGCGAAGAGCTTTTTAAGAATGATTTTGTTAATTTCGCGCGAAGTCGTCTGCCTGCGCAGGCAGGTCTTCGGCTTGCCTATTCGAAGATTATAATTTTATTTTGTAAATTGGTGCGAGGCAGGCGAACCCGAAAGCCAGGACTATTATTCCGCGCAAGCATATGCCCAGAGTGGGACTCGAACCCACAAGGTCTTGCGACCACGAAATTTTAAGTCTCGCGTGTATACCAGTTCCACCATCTGGGCATATGCTTGCGCGGGGCGTGTATATTTACCCCGCCCCAAGCCGCAATAAAAAATTTAAATTTCAAATCAGCAAGCCGACCTGCCCGCCAACGGCCTGAACCGCAGGTGATGGCAGGTGGGAGGCGAATTCCGAGAGATAAACTTTTCTTTTGCTAAAATCTGTTCGGGCTTGGGGCGGGGCCAGTTCCACCACTCGCCCAAAAAATAATTCAAAAATTAAAAGTCAAAAGTCAAAATTTTGGGAAGTCGTCCTTGGCAACATTTTTGCCTTAAAACATTAGTTATATTATGCTAAAATTAGTTTCATGTCAACTAAAGATGTTTATTTAATAGTTCAAAACGTCAGAAGCCTTTTTAACGTCGGCGCGATTTTTCGCTGCGCCGATGTTTTTGGCGTCAAAAAGATTTTTCTTTGCGGCTACACCGGCGCGCCGCCCAGAATTGAAATAACCAAAACCGCTTTAGGCGCCGAAGTCTGGATTCCATGGAAAAAACACGGGCAAACTCATTTATTGATTAAAAAATTAAAACAGCAGGGGATTAAAATTGCGGTTTTAGAAATTAGCCAGAACGCCAAGCCTTTGCCTAAGTTTAAACCGATTTTTCCCTTGGCTTTGGTCGTAGGCAGTGAAACTCGGGGTGTGAGCAAAAAAATCATTGCCTTAGCCGACGAGGTGGTTAAAATCCCGATGCTAGGCAAAAAAGAATCGTTGAATGTCGCGGTGGCCGCCGGGATTGCTTTATATCAATTACGGAATTAAGTCTTGCAATTTTATTTATTTTTGCTATAATATTTTTTGTAGTTAGACAAGCGGGCGGGTGTCGTATAACGGTTATTATGCGTCCTTGCCAAGGACGAGAAGGCGGTTCAATTCCGCTCACCCGCTCCAACAAAAAAATCCCGCGGTCGCGGGATTTTTTTGTTAATCGGATTAGCGGTTACGACCAACATGCAAATTCTGATCCCAGCCCGGCGGCAAAATCGGTTTTTGGTATTCGGTCCAAACCCAGGTCCAGCAGATAACGGAAACGACCAAAAGAACGCTGATTTTAAGCCAGTCGGTTTTAGCGACCACGTTGGAAAATTTGACGTTCATAATTTGAGCATAACATAAAGTAGATTCAAGAGACAAGTGATTCCCGCCTACGATAAAGCTTCGGCCCGCTTCGCCGGAGCGTCAACGAGGCGAGCGCGGCAAGCAAGTCTTGCCACAAATGAACCTTTTCTTTATAATGGAAAAAAGACTTTTAATTAAAAAATGGTTTCTTCCTTAGAGTCAATTTTAACTCAAAATCAGACTTTAGCCGATGCTTTGAAAGATGAGGCTTCTTATCTTTTGGAGCGCCAAAAACACACTCGTTATCAATTGCTTAGCCGCCCAGGCAAAACCAAAAGAATCTTAATTCATGGGGCGGCTTTTTTGATTACCGTTGACGCGAAAAATAAACTCCAGGTTTTGCCGAAACATTCTGTTTATATCGTGGATGGAATAATCAAAGAAGTTTTTCGGGCGAATCAAAATAAAATTTCGCGAAATAAAATTGATCTTTTATACGACGCATCCAAGCGCGGGGGGATCGTGGCGACTCCCGGCTTTATCAACGGCCATGCCCATCCGCCAATGTATCTTTTGCGCTCTTCAATGACTTTAGATAAAGGCAATGTGGTTGACCAAGTTGCTAAAATGGCCAAGCTGGAAGCTAAAATGAATAACGAAGATTTCTTTTTAGGCGCGGTCGGTGATTTTACTGAAGAGCAGAAAAACGGCATCACTACGACTTTAAGCCATTATGGCGTTTTTGAGCCAATTGAAAAGGCGGCTAAAATTACTAAGCATAATGTCATTAACGCCGTTTCCGCGGTTTCTAATTCGCATCCAAAAAATTCACCGGCCATGGTGGAGCGTATTTTAAAGAAAAGAAAAAATTATTTTTCCACGCCCGCGATCGCCATTCATTATTTGCATCGGACCAGTCCAGCCCAATTAAAAAAGATTAAACAATTGATTAAAAAATATAATGTTTTATTAACCATGCACGCGGCGGAGACGGAAAGCTGGGTGGAGGAATGCGTGAGAAGATACGGCAAGCGGACGGTGGAGGCCCTGGTTGATTTAGGCCTGGCCGGTCCGAATGTGATTTTATCCCATGCCGTCCATTTGACCGATGATG
>DATDWV010000015.1:0-3170 GCA_035289505.1 Patescibacteria group bacterium
AGTATTAAAAGTTAGATTTTCCTGAAAGTTTTCCACGGCTAATTTGACCGGATATAAGGCATCGGTCGGCAAGCTATTTTGGGCCGCAGTCACCACGCCCCCGCCTGTAGCTAAGCTGATAATTAAAACAATAATTGCAATTGGCATAGGTTTAAAGATTAATGGCTTAAAAATTCCCTCTGATAATCTTGGACGGCTAAGAGCCGGTTTTCTTACCGGATTTTTGATGATAAAGCTTTTGAGGGAATTTTGGCTTTGTCTAAGCCAATTTTGATCCACTGGCGTTTGCCGCAAGATTTTTAAATTTTTAATAATTCGTCTAATTCTCATGATTTTTAATGATTTTTTTCAGTTCTCTTAAAGCCCGATGCAAGCCGACATAAACCGCATTTTTTGACTTGCCGCTTAATTGACTGATTTCGGCGATACTTAAATTATCTAAATAACGCCAAATAATCAATTGTTGTTTTTCTGCGGGCAGTTTTACTAAAGCTTGTTTAATTTTTTTTACCGTCAAATTATTGTCAATCTCATCTATATATGACGGCTGGGAAGCAAATTTTTTTTCTTCAACGTTTTCCAAGGCGAGATCTTTTCGGGCTGAACTTCGGTAATAATCCGTAATCAGATTAGTCGCGGTGCGATATAGAAAAGCGTTAATGTTATCAATTTGATTTTCCGCTTGGCTTAAATATTGCCAGGTTTTAAAAAAAACCTGCTGAGCCAAATCCTCGGCAGTTTCTTTGCTGTTGACGCGGTAATAGATGTGGCGGAAAAGCTTTGGCGCATAAAAGTTGTATAAAGCCAAAAATGAATCTTGGTCACCTTGATTGATCTTAGCTAAAATGTCTTTTCTTTTGAAAAAGTCTTTCATCTAGCTGATTATTATGACGAATAAAGGAGAAATTTTTTACATTGCCGCGCCGAAGTCCCGACGTAAAGTCGGGACGGAGGCAGACACTATACCTGAATAATCACCGGAAGCACCATCGGGCGCCTTTGGGTTTTTTGATATAAAAATTGGCCAATTTCGTTTCTGATTCGGTCTTTGTAATAATTTTCATCAATGCCGCCCTTGAGATTGATTTTAAATATTTTTTTCGCCCGCATCCGGGTTTCCTCAACCAGTTTTTTATTTTCTTTCATGTAAATAAAGCCGCGAGAAATCAAATCCGGATTTTGGACTAACTTGCCTTTCTTTTTGTCAATCGTCACGATCACGACAATCATGCCGTCCGCCGCCATCATTTGCCGGTCGCGCAAGACAACGTGGGAAACATCACCGACACCCAAGCCGTCAACGAAAACGTAATCGGTCGGCACTTTTTGATTAGTGAGACGCCCCATTTTTTTATCAAATTCAATAATTTGGCCGTTGTCCGCGACAAAAATTTTATCTTTGGGTATGCCGACTGATTCCGCCACTTTGGCGGCCTCGCGCAAAAGATAATGATTGGCGTAAACCGGAATTAGATAAGTCGGATTCACTTGTTTTAAGAGCAGTTTAATATCTTCAACTTTGCCGTGACCGCCGGCGTGAACATCCATAATTTCTTTATGAATGACATTGGCGCCTTGACGATACAAGCTGTCTTTTAAATATTGAATCGTTCGCTCATTGCCCGGAATAACCGAAGAAGAAAAAACCACGGTGTCATTTGGCTCAATTTTGATGAAGCGGTGTTCGCCATTGGCAATCCGGCTTAAAACCGCCCGGCCCTCGCCTTGGGAGCCAGTGCAAACCACTACCACTCGGTTTTTCGGATAATTATGAATCTGCGAAATATCAACCAAAGTGTCTTTTTTAGTTTTAATAAAGCCGAATTGCCGGCCAATCTCCACGTTTGATTTCATGCTGAATCCGTCAACCGCCACTTTTTTGCCGTATTGTTCGCTGATTTGAATAATTTGGCCGACCCGCTCAAGCATGCTGGAAAAAGTCCCGAAAATCACCCGTCCCGGCGCGTCACGGATGATTTTTTCCATATTATTATAGACTTCTTTTTCTGAACCCTGATGGCCTTCTTGAGTCGCGCCAAGGCTTTCCATCATTAAAACTGAAGGTTTATTTTTGGTTTTCCATTTCGCCAGATGTTTTAAGTCCGTAGGCTCGCCTTCCACCGGATCAAGGTCATAGCGCCAATCGCCCGGATGGATGATATTGATTTCCGGAGCTTCAATGACAACGCCCAAAGCGTCTTTAATGCTGTGAGTGACGCGGAAGAAATTTATTTTAAACGCGCCGAGTTTGATTGGCCGTTTAATGTCTTTAATCTCCAAAGTTTTTGGCGTAAATGTAGTGTGATGGTTTTCAATTTGCTTTTTTAACAAGGCAATGGTAATCGGCGCGCCGATGACCAAAGGATTGCCCAGCCGCGGCAGGAGATGCGGCGCCGCGCCGATATGATCCAAATGGCCATGAGTCAAAATCACGCCCCGAATATTTTTTTCCTTGCCTTTAAGGCTGGTAATATTAGGGATAATGTAATCAATGCCGTGCATATCTTCTTCGGGGAATTGATGGCCCATGTCTAAAATCAGGATATCCGAATCACTTTCAAAAACCGTCATATTGCGTCCGACTTCTTCTAAGCCGCCTAAGGCGTAAATTTTTAGTTTTGCCGCTGACTTAGGAGAAGATTTTCTATGACCGATTCGGCGATAATTTTTTTTAATTTTTTTTATCATAATAAATAATTTTCAATTTTTAATTTCTAATTTTCATTGAATTTTGTCCCGCTCTTTATTATTTCATTTAAAAGAAACCGGGATCCCGTCCTGCGGGACAATTTTTATTTTTTAAACATTATTAGTTAGACTCTATTGCCCGCCTGCCTACGCCTATGCCGGAGGAGAGACTCGAACTCTCATGGGTTTCCCCATACGGCCCTGAACCGTACGTGTCTACCAATTTCACCACTCCGGCGCAGGCATTGGCGGGCAGGTCTACCAAACTTGCCCCGCACCAAACTAATAGATTTAATAACGATTATTCTTAAAAGTAGCCGCAGGCGATATTCGTGCGAATTAATCTTTAAATTTCATTTACTCATTCGCGAGTTTCGGTGCGGGGTTTCGCCACTCGCCCCTACTTCCTAATTCCTAACGCCTAATTCCTAGTTTTGTCCGCCGTGCCAAATTCTTTTTGTTTTAATGTACCAATCACTGAG
>DATDWV010000016.1:0-4679 GCA_035289505.1 Patescibacteria group bacterium
AAATTTGATGTCACTTTTCTCGATCCAGCCAGTCAGGGAATTGTCACCAGACCGTACTACGCCATGTTCCGACCGATGTATCTATTCCCTCATAACGGAGAGGGGCCATCGATCATTGATCACTGCGCCCTTTTTCGGGGCGAGTGGAAAGTTCACGGCAGCAGCGATGCAGTCAACTTGCCGGTGGAAATTAGTTCCTAACTTCTACAGGAAGGTAGCTTAATTAGCTAAAGCACCTATTCTCCAAAAATAGGGTTGAAGGTTCAAATCCTTCCCTTCCTGCCAAATATTTTAGAGGGTAGCAATATAATTGTTGCCCTCTTTTTTCTTTTATTAAATTTTTAAATCGTCCCGTTAAAACCTAACACCTATCCCGACGTAAAGTCGGGATCCCGACCGAAGCGTCGGGATAACCTAAAACCTAATCTCCCTACTTCTTCTCCACGAACATAATATCAGAAGTAAAGGCGCCGTCATCACTTCTAAAAACTTGAATAAAGAAAAGATATTTGCCGTCATCGGTCAGAGTTGGCTCGCCCACGGCGATTTTGCCTGAGATTACTTTAGTCGGTTTTTCCCACCCCTCGTCAGTTCTTTGGACTCTGTAGATTGCTTGATTGCCGTCTCGATTAGATGAAAAATACATTGTCTGGCAATCTGGCGTTAAGAATGGCTGGATGTCAGTGGCGGCCGTATTAATCGGCGCGGGAAGTTTTTTAATTTCGCCATTAGCATAAACATAGATATTGCTGTCGCCGCCATCCTTTTTCCAAAAATAAAGCTCGTCTTTGGCCGCGCAATAATGAGGGTCATCCTCATCTTCAGCAGTGTTAAAACTCATTCTTGCCCCGTTTTTATAAATATCAGTGTCGTATTTTCCGTCTTTAGCATATTTATTTGACATATAATATGTGTCTTTGCCCGAAATCATCACGCCGCCTTCAGCCCAGGTTTTTTCTGAAATTGGCGCTTTTGATTTGGTCGTAAACGGCCTTTGACTTAAATAAACATCCAATTCTCCTTCTAATTTCCCGGCCAGGATATCATTAATTAAATCTCCCTGATAAATGACAAAATATAAAGTATTCCCGTCGCCGGTGATATAGGCTCCGTCTTCCCATAAATCGGAATTAACCTCCAGCCAGGTCGGATTTTTCCATTCACTATTTAATCGGACTGGATCATTGGCTCGGACTTTGGCCCATAAATCAAGGGTTGCTTGGTTGGTGGTCGGCGCGGCCGGCTCGGGCGCATTGTCTTTATCCGCGTTGGCAATAATCAGAAAAATAATAATTAAAACAACAATGCCGCCGATTTGATATCTTCTGTCGGTTTTAAATTTGGTTAGGAAATTTTGGAAAGCCATAAGTTTTTATAATGGATTAGTTTTTTTATTATAGCTGATTTGTAGATTTGATGCTAATTGTTTTTTGATGGGGCGAGTGGTATAATAATAGTGACGGCGATATATCAGCGACGGCTGATAAATAACAGTTAACTATTGGAATATTATGTCTCCGCGGCCAGCTAAAAACAAAAAAATTTATTTGATGATCGCCAGCCATTTT
Organism: Patescibacteria group bacterium; assembly: GCA_035289505.1. Lineage (GTDB taxonomy): Bacteria > Patescibacteriota > Patescibacteriia > Buchananbacterales > UBA6539 > HO2-39-17. Next base: position 1,569 of record DATDWV010000016.1, read on the forward strand.
GCCGGGATGGAAAAAAAAGACTGGCTTGAACAAATGCCGGAACTCAAAATCATCGCCGATTTGGAGCCGGTTTTTGTTTTTACCGGCAAGTCAGCCGATATTTCACCGGCAGTCTGGTTAAAATTGGCTGATGAAATTTACCAGCGCCTGGACTCGGCAATCGGTTTTATCGTCTTGCATGGTTTGGACAATTTGCTTTATACCGCCTCCGCCCTTTCTTTTTTGTTCCAAAGTTTAAACCGTCCGATTATTTTCACCGGCGGTTTGCTTGGCTATCAGGCCAATAAAAATTTAGAAGTTCGGTCTAATTTAATTAATGCCTCGCAAACGATTACTTACCAAGTGCCGGAAGTGACGTTGATGTTTGGCAATCGTTTGATGCGGGCTAATCAAGCGATTCGTTTGCCGGATGAATCTTTAAATATTTTTGAGGCGCCGGACAACAGCATTTTGGGTCGAATTGATTTTAGCATTAGAATTTATAATCGTTTATTTTTTAAAACTTCAGGCAAGGTTAGATTAACTAAAAATTTGAACCGTAAAATTGAAATTATTCCGCTCTCGCCGTTTATCAATTTGAAAAATCTTTCGCGGCAAGCCGCTGAGCTTAATGGCCTGATTATTAATGCCGGCAATTATGAACACGTGCCGCATGATTTGTTAATTGTTTTGGAGAAAGTGACTGGTGATTTGCCGGTGTTAATTTGGTCAAAAAAAATTACGGCCACGGCTTTTATGCCCAAAAATATTATTTTAATTAACCAATTAACTTGGGAGACGGCCGTGACTAAGTTTTTTTTGGTTTTGAGCCAAACTGATAATTTGAAAAAGATTAAAGAATTAATGCATAAAGAATTAGCCGGTGAATTTTCTGGTTAACCTCTTAAGCTCGTCATTGCGAGGAGGAGATCCCTCTCCGCCAGTTGGCGGATCGGGACAGGCTCCGCAATATAGATTGCTTCTCCCGCGGCTGCGGGATCGCAATGACAATTAAAAGCATTTATGCGAATTTATTTTGCCGCGGACAATCAAGCCGAGGAACGGCTCCAAAAGCGCTTTTCCCAGATTATTGAAATTTTGAGCCAAGCCGGTGTTTTGGTATCCAGCAATTTGGCCAATAAAAATTTAAGCGGCTTTTCCAGCCAAGATTTGGAAAAAATCAGCCAGGCCGGCGAAACCATGCTGGAAAAAATGGATGGCTTAGTGATTGAAGAAACCCGGATTTTTGGCGAAAGCAGCTATTTGATTGCTTTGGCCTTGGCCCACAAAAAGCCGATTTTATATCTTTTGGAAAAAGGCAAAACGATTAATAAAAATCTGCTTCACCTAAAAAGTGACAAAGGTGTTTCCAAATTGCTTAATTTGAAAAATTACACTGACAAAGACTTAGAAAAAATAATTTTAGGATTTTTAAGTGAAATGGAAAAAGGCGAGGGCCGCCAATTGCCAAATATTAAATTCACGTTGCGCATTACGGCCCGAATTGAACGCTATTTGCATTGGAAAACTCATAACAGCAAAGTTTCCAAAGCCGATTTTTTGCGCGAGTTAATTGAAAAATTAATTGATCAAGACGAGGATTATAAAAAATTTTCCGATCACCGCCGTGAAGACTAATAAAATATTTTTTTCTCACCATCCCTAGCCCCTCCTCCGAGAGGAGGGGAAGTCTGACCAAGAATTCCTCCCCTTTCGAAGGGGAGGCTAGGAGGGGTTTGAGATTGGAGAGTAAAAAGGTCTTGACAATCTTCGTCAGTTTGCTATAATTAGATTAGAAGTAAAGCCGTCGCACATATATGCGCCGTCGCTAAAAATAAAAATTAAATAGGAACATTGAAAACTTCCGCCAAAAAATCAGTTAAGGTGGAATTTTTTTTAAAAAATTGCTTTTGCGCCGTCTGTGGTTTCCGCCGTCGGCATAAATTGGGGATAAGTCCACTTCGTGGAAAATTCGAAATACGAAATTCGAAATACGAAACAATATCACAATGATTGAAATTCAAAATTTGAAACAATTTGATTTAGAGGAAAGGACGTTTGACTTTTCAAAACGAGTGAGAGCTTTTGCCAAGAAGCTTCCAAAAACCTTAGTGAATATTGATGATCTTAGGCAGTTGATTAGATCTTCTGGATCAGTGGGAGCTAACTATATTGAGGCTAATGAAGCATTAAGCAAGAAAGATTTTATTTTGAGAATAAAAATTTGTCGAAAAGAAGCCAAGGAGAGTAAATACTGGTTGCAATTAATTGACATTGCTGATAATAAGGAGACGGGACAGGAACGGATTAGTCTGATCAAGGAAGCTAATGAATTAACGATGATCTTTGGCTCAATTTTTAGAAAATCAGTATAGTGTTTGGTCATTTAAATCATTTGAACATTCGAATTTGTTTCGAATTTCGTGCTTCGAATTTCGAAATTAATTTAATGATATTAGAATTCAATTATTGAAGATTGTTTGCGGGTTCTTAGAGCTTTTATGCGCTATGTTGAGCCTGGAGCCCGCAAATAATTTTTAAAAATGAAGAGGTGTGCTATGTTTAATAAATCTAATAAAATTAATATTGGCGATAAAGTCTTGGTCGTGATCAACGGTGAAGCCCAGGAATTGGAAATCGTGGATTTGCCCGAAGGCGATCCCAAAAAAGGCAAAATTTCCTTTTTGACGCCATTGGCTCAAGCGATTTTGGGTCAGAGCTATCCGAATCGCGTTACGGTTAAATTGCCTAATGGCAATCATTTGGAATGCCAATTGCTCCGGCCGATTCTTTAAAATCAATCTGATTCCATATTAATAAAAAAGGAGATTGACAAGGTTTTGAACCGGCGCTAAAATTAAAAAGCAATATATTTGATAATGTTTATGGATAAAAAAGATTTAAAAAAAATCAGGGGAGAATTAGCTAGTGTTATTGAAGATAATATTAATCCGCAGTTTGAGATCGTGCATAAGCGTTTTGAAGACGTGAATAAGCGCTTTGAAGATGTTAATAAGCGTTTTGAAGACGTAAATAAGCATTTTGGTAGAATAGAGGCGACAATGGTTACCAAGTCTTATTTGGACGAAAAATTAGCTGATTTGAGCGGTGACTTGGTGGTAAAATTGAAGA
>DATDWV010000017.1:0-3670 GCA_035289505.1 Patescibacteria group bacterium
GATTCCGGGAAACTGCGCGGGCCTTTAGGCAAAATGAATTCGGTCGGAGTTTTTTTGGTACGCCAGGCTTTGCAAGAAGTTTGGCGCGAGAATCCGGAAATTCTCCAACCGCTGGAAAAATTTTATGGCGTTAACCTCACCGAACGCCTGGAAGACGACAAAATTTGGCAAGCCTTAGCCGCTTGACCAAGCGTCTTATGAGCGCACTGGCCTGGCCCGTGCGCTTTTTTCTTTTAGCTAATGAAAAATGATATAATTAATTCAGGTTACAGCTTTTAGCTGTTAGCTTTTAGAAAAATCGTTCTAACAGCTATAAGCTATAAGCTAACAGCTGAATATGCCAACTCACAAGCCAAAATTTATCGTTATTGATGGCAACGCCTTGCTTCATCGCGCTTGGCATGCCTTGCCGCCGACGATGCAGACCAAAACCGGCGAAGTGGTTAATGCCGTCTACGGCTTTACCATGATTTTGTTAAAAGTCCTAAAAGACTTAAAGCCGGAATATTTGGCCGTGACTTTTGATTTAAAGGGCCCGACTTTCCGCCATGAAGAGTATAAAGAATACAAGGCCACCAGGATTAAAAAACCTGATGAACTTTATCAGCAAATACCAAAAATTAAAGACGTGGTCCGAGCTTTTAATATTCCCATCTACGAAAAATCAGGTTTTGAGGCCGATGACGTGATCGCGACTTTAGTCAGAAATAAGGCGGTTGAAAAATTAAAATCAGTCATTGTCACCGGTGATTTGGACACGCTCCAATTAGTTGATGAAAATACCGAAATTTATACGATGCATAAGGGAATTTCAGACACGGTGACATATGATATCAATGAAGTCAAGCGCCGCTTTGACGGCTTAACCCCGGAACAAATGGTTGATTTCAAGGCCCTGCGCGGCGATCCGTCGGATAACATTCCCGGGGTTAAGGGGATTGGCGAAAAGGGCGCGATTACTTTACTTAAAGAATTTAAAACTTTAGAAAATTTATATCAAAATTTAAATTCCGAAAAAATTTCTGATCGCTACAAAAAGCTTTTAGTGGAGCAAAAAAAAGAAGCCATAATGTCCAAAAAATTATGCCAATTGGTGGATAAAGTCCCCCTTGATTTCAGTTTAGAACAAGCGGCCGTAAAAAATTACGACTTAAATAAAGTCTTAACTCTTTTCCAGGCTTTAGAATTCAAATCATTAATCAATAAATTGCCCAAGGAATTGCAAGGCGGCAAGACCGCCAGTCAGGGCAGTTTTGATTTTGGCCGCAAACCAGTCAACGCCAAAAAAGACAAAAAAACTAAGTATCAATTGATAAACGAGGAGACGGAATTCAAAAAATTTTTCGCGGAATTAAAAATCCAAAAAAAATTTGCCATTGACACGGAAACCAGCGGCACTGATCCGTTTCAAGACGACTTGTTGGGCATTAGCTTTTGCTGGCAATCCGGCACGGCTTATTATTTAATCAATCAATCTGATTGGCTGGAAAAAATCAAACCGATTTTGGAAAACCCAAAAATAGAAAAAGTCGGCCATAACATTAAATTTGATTTGGAAGTGTTAAAAACCGCTGGCATTGAATTAACCGGCGTCAGTTTTGACACCATGGTCGCGTCATACTTGATTAACCCCGGCAGCCGCCAGCATAATTTAGACGGTTTAGTTTTCACCGAATTAGGTTATCAAATGCAGCCGATTACTGATTTAATCGGCATGGGCAAAAAGCAAATTTCTTTAAAAGAGGTGGCCGTGGAAAAAGTCGCGGATTATTCCTGCGAAGACGCGGATTTTACCTGGCGCTTGGTCAAACCCTTAACCGAAGAATTAAAAGAAAAAAACAATTTGGGTTTATTGGAAAAAATTGAAGTGCCCTTAATTCCGGTTTTAGCGGAAATGGAAAAAAACGGGGTTTTAATTGACTCGGAATTTCTGCAAAAAATGGGTAAAAAAGTCGGTGATGACTTAAAAGAATTGGAAAAAAAGATTTATCACTTGGCCGACGCCAAGTTTAACATCGCTTCTCCGATCCAATTAAAAGAAATTTTATTTAACAAATTAAAAATTTCCACCCAAGGATTGGGCCACACCAAAACCGGCATTTCCACCGCCGCTGATCAATTAGAAAAATTAAAAGGCCAGCATAAAATAATTGATGAGATTATTAAATTCCGCGAACTGGCAAAATTAAAATCCACTTATTTAGACGCGTTGCCGCAATTAACTGATTTAACCGGCCGAATCCACACCAGCTTTAATCAAACCGTGGCCGCGACCGGACGCTTATCTTCATCTGAACCGAATTTGCAAAATATTCCGGTGCGCGCCGCTTTGGGTCAGCAAATCCGGCGCGCTTTTATCGCGCCAAGCGGCTATAAAATTTTATCCGCTGATTATTCGCAAATTGAATTGCGCATTATCGCTTCTTTGGCCAAAGACGAAAAAATGATTGCTTCTTTTAAAAAGGGCGAAGATATTCACGCCCGCACGGCCGCGGAAATAAATGAAGTGCCCTTAGACAAGGTGACTAAGGAAATGCGTTACGCGGCCAAAGCGATTAATTTCGGCATTATCTACGGCCAAGGCCCGGTCGGCTTAGCCGCGACCGCCGGCATTAGCCGAGTCAAGGCCATGGATTTTATTGACCGCTATTTTATGGTTCATTACGCGATTTACGATTATTTGGAAAAAACCAAGGAACTGGCAAAAAAAAACGGCTTTGTGGAAACTTGGTTTGGCCGGCGCCGCTATTTGCCGGAAATTAATTCCACGATCCAGCCAATTGCCGCGAGTGCTGAGCGCATGGCGATTAATCATCCGATCCAAGGCACGGCCGCGGATTTGATGAAATTAGCGATGATTGAAATTTTCCAAGGCCTGCCGAAAATTTCGGACCAAGCCAAAATGATTTTGCAGGTTCACGATGAATTGGTTTTTGAAGTGCCGACTTCAGACATTGAAAAAGTCAGTGAATTTGTCAAAAATTCAATGGAAAAAATCTATAAACTCCGCGCGCCGGTGGAAACACATTTATCAGTTGGAAACAATTGGGGTGAATTAAAAGAAGCGATTTAACCAATTTTTTCTTATTCCGTTAATATAGGCTTATCTAAGCCTTTTTTTGTTAAAACTATTGACAAAAATATGTAATTATGCTATTATTATCTATTGTTCATTACAACCGTAACTAACACCTTTTTGGCCGAAAATCAGAAATTGTAATTTTGGTTTGATATTAGATCAACCGTTTTTCGGTCAGTAAGGTGTTAGTTATTAGATTAGAATTGTATGAAATGGGCGCCGACCTTTGGGTTGGCATAACGAAAGGGAAGAGGAATGAACGCAGCAATGGTTGAAATGAATGCTCTGTCTCTCGGAGACGTGGATGGGGCGCCGGATCGGGTGTTGGTGAAGTTCTTTTTCACCAACCCAAAACACATCCCTACCGGCATACCGGAGAGAGGCCGAGACACCGACGCGGCCATGGACACGGCTCACGCCATGTGGGCCAAGGTTCATGAGATGGCAGAGCTCGCGAAACAGGGTCGAATTCGACCCGGACGCGTTGATACCGGAACGCAGGTGATCAAGAACTTACCGGACGTGCAAGTGGCGACTCTGCGGCGCGGGTTTGCCAACAGCGGGTACGTCTTGAGCTCAGCCCATTGGTAT
>DATDWV010000018.1:0-4816 GCA_035289505.1 Patescibacteria group bacterium
ATGACGAATATTACCATTGTCGGCGCCGGCGCCATCGGCTCGGCCATTGGCTTAGTTTTAAAATCAAAAAAAGACGTCAAAATTGATTTTTGGGATAAAGTCCCGGGCAAAGTCAAAAACCAAAAATCATTAAAAGAAATCGTGCTTAATGCCGATTTTTTATTTTTTTGCCTGCCGTCTTTTGCCCTGCCAAGCGCGATTTCGGAAACCAAAAAATTTTTAAATAAAAAAACAATTGTTATTTCGGTTTCCAAGGGCATTGAAAAAAAATCTCATCAATTTATTAACATTCTCCTAAAAAAATCACTTCCCAAAAATCAGGGCTTTACTTTGCTTTACGGGCCAATGCTCGCCAACGAACTTCTAAAAAATCATTATGGCGCCGCGATTGTTGCTTCCTCCAACAAACAAATTTTTGCCAAAACAAAAAAAATTTTTACCAACACCAAATTAATTGTTGAATATACAAGCGATGTCAACGGCGTCGCCGCTTTAGGCGTCTTAAAAAATATTTACAGCATTGCCCTGGGAGTTGCCCGGGGACTAAATTGGCAAAATAATCTCAAAGGGTTTTTAGTCAGCCAGGCTTTAGAAGAGATGAGCGGCTTAATGCCGATTTTAGGCGGCCAAAAAACGACAGTTTTAAGTTCCGCCGGCGCCGGTGATCTGATTGCCACCGGCTTTTCAGCGGATTCTCATAATCAAAAAGTGGGATTTAAGCTTGGCCAAGGTCTAAAAAGCGAAAAAGCAAGCGAGGGCTGTTATTCCTTGCCGATTTTGGCGAAATTTTTAGGCAAAAAAATCAATCAATTTCCGCTTCTTTCAGCCTTAGAGCAAATTGTCGTGAAAAACAAAAAAGCCAAAATTATTTTTGACCAGTTGCTGAAAAAAATTTAATATTTTTTTTAATTATTAATATGGCGTCAAAAAAAGAACTAATTGATCAGCTGCATCGTTTAAACGGCCAGATTCGGGGCATTGAAAAAATGATTTTTAAAAATCATAAGGCTTCGGAAATTGTCCAGCAGATTGAGGCGGTCCGCGGCAACCTTAAATCAGTGGAAAAACAAATTTTAGCCCAAAATTTCAAAAATTTAGGTCACGGGGACTTGAAAAAAACCCTTGATTATCTTCTAAAAATCAGTTAAATTATTTTAATATTGGACAAAAGTTTGGCTTGGGTTTACAATGAGATTATCATTATTTTTTTTAATCATTAAAATAAAGAAAAATTATGTCTGAAGTGATTTTAACTGATGAAAATTTTGATTTTGAAGTCATTAATTCAAAAACTCCGGTTTTAGTTGATTTTTGGGCGGCTTGGTGCGGACCTTGTAAAATGCAAGAGCCGATTGTAGACGAAGTCGCCAAACTTTACACCGGCAAAAACATGAAAATCGCCAAATTAAACGTGGATGAAGCGCCGCGATCAGCCAATCGTTTTCAAGTGATGAGTATTCCGACTTTAATGATTTTTAAAGACGGCCGGCCGATGGAGCAAATGATCGGCGTTCAAGACAAAAGAACTTTAATGGGCAAGCTTGATAAATTTATCAGTTAAAATGTCTAATAAAAATTTATCTGAAGTCATTATTATCGGCGGTGGCATCGCGGCACACACCGCCGCTTTATATACCGCCCGGGCGGAATTAAAGCCAATTGTCTTAAGCGCGGTCGCGCCAGACCAATTAAGCTTAACCACGTTGGTGGAAAATTTCCCCGGCTTTCCGGAAGGCGTCTTAGGACCGGAACTTGTGGCCAACGCGAAAAAGCAGGCGGAAAAATTCGGCGCCAATTATGCCAGCGCCGAAGCGACGGCTTTTGAAATTAAAAAAGATTTTTTTGAAATTACGGCGGACGGCAAAATTTATCAAGCCCTTTGCGTGGTTATCGCCACCGGCGCTTCGGCGCGGCGGCTTAATATTGCGGGCGAAGACAAATATTTCGGCCGCGGCGTTTCCACGTGCGCCACTTGCGACGCGGCATTTTATCGCGACCGGGAAGCGGTCGTGGTCGGCGGCGGTGATTCGGCCATGGAAGAAGCCTTAGCCCTTTACAAATTTGCCAAAAAAGTGACGATTATTCATCGCCGCAATGAATTTAAAGCCAGCAAAATTATGCGGGATCGGGTTTTATCGCTTAAAGACAAAATTGAAATTATCTGGGGCGCCGAAGTGACTGAAGTTTTAGGCGACGGCAAGTTGGTCACGGGTTTAAAATTAAAAAATCTTAAAACCGAGGAGGCTTCTGAAATTAAAACTAACGGCTTATTTTTAGCCATTGGCCACGTGCCAAACACCAAAATTTTTGCGGGCAAAATTGAATTAGACGAGCTGGGTTATGTGGTAACAGACAAACGGGCCAAAACCAATGTGCCCGGCATTTTTGCCGCCGGCGACGCGGCGGATCATTATTTCCGCCAAGCAATCACTTCGGCTGGCTCAGGCTGCCAAGCGGCAATGGAAGCCGAAAGATATATTGAAAAATTAAAAGCTGGCAACAAATAGCAAATCGCGAATTGTTAAAAACAAAAAAATCGTTAGCACGACTTATTTTTAAAAAATAATAACCTCTCCCCAATTTTCTAAATTAGGATTTATCCAGTTTTTACCGTCCGCCCACCCAATTACTCGCTACAATGTCTTCAACTATACATTTGACTTATTATTACATGTTTTATCCTAATTCCCGTTTGGAAAAAAAATTACTAAAAAAGGGGTTTCAATTAATCGCCGGTTTGGATGAGGCCGGCAAAGGCGCCTGGGCCGGCCCGATTGTGGCCGCGGCTGTTATTTTACCGGCAAAAATTAAAATTAAAGGTGTTAAAGATTCCAAGCTTTTGCGGCGCCCACAACGCCAAAGAATTTTTGAAGAAATTTTAAGCGTTGCCCAAGCTTTTGGCGTCGGCCGAGTGGAAGCGCAAGAAATTGATCAAATCGGCATTAGCCAGGCCAATCAGCTGGCGATGAAATTAGCTTTAGAAAAATTAAATTTGCAGCCTGATTATTTATTAATTGACGCCTTGAATTTTAATTTTAAAAATTTGCCAATTAGCGCGATTATTGACGGGGATTATAAAATTCGTTTGATTGCCGCGGCTTCAATCATCGCCAAAGTCAGCCGCGATCAGATGATGGACGACTTAGACCAAAATTTTCCCCAATACGGCTTTAAACAGCATAAGGGCTATGGCACCAATCAGCACTTTCAAATGATTTTAAAATACGGCTTAAGCGAATTACACCGCAAAACCTGGGAGCCGATGAAGCATTTTCTAAACGGCTGAGTTGGAGTATAATAATGATAGTAGATCTGAAATAGCAAAAGAGGATAAAAGTAATATATAAATTCCAAATCCAAAATTACAAATCCCAAATAAATTTCAATTTTTAAAATCCAAAACAATTAATAATTTTGGGCATTTCGTTTGGAACTTGTGATTTGAAATTTGGTGCTTAATCATATGGTTTACATCTCCGGCGGCAATGAACTTTTGGATCCCGTAATGATTTTAAATCGTTTAGGGGTCAAAAGCGGCCTGCGCTTGGCCGATTTGGGCTGCGGCGGCGCCGGTCATTTTATTATTCCCGCCGCCCGCTTCGTCGGCGATAAAACCACAGTTTACGCCGTTGATATTTTAAAATCAGTTTTGCAGTCCGTCACCAGCAAAGCTTATTTTCAGGGCATAAAAAACATCAAGCCGGTTTGGGCGAATTTGGAAACTTTTGGCTCAACGAAAATTCCCAAAGAAAGTTTGGATTTTGTTTTTTTAATTAATATTCTTTTTCAATCAAAGCAAGATGAAAATATCATCAAAGAAGCCGAACGTCTCTTAAAGACCGGGGGCAAACTTTTGGTCATTGACTGGAATCAGAATCCGACCTCCTTCGGCCCGCCGCCCATTGACAGAATCAAGCCGGAAGTGGTAAAAAAAATCTGTCACGATTTAAATTTAAAATTAATTGATGAATTTGAACCGGGAATTTATCATTTTGGGTTAATTTTTAAAAAATGATTGAGTATTTAAAATATTTTTTCAATCCAAGCCATCTTTTTACCCTGCGTCCGGGCGCGATGCATTCACGGGCAGTGATGATTTTACTGATTGCTTTTTCGGTAATGATTGTCGCTGGCCTATTAATCAAACTTTATCGCCAAAGAATCAAAGATGGTTTAAAAATCAAAGCTTTAGACCGCCTTTTTCGCTTGCTTTTAGCAATCGGGGTTTTGGGATTAATCTATCTTTTTTTCGCCTGGCAAGGCGTGGTTTTGCTCGCCGCCCGATTTTGGCTTTTGGCGATTATAATTTCCGGCTTAGTCTGGCTTGGTTTTATCCTGAAATATTTATTGGTGGAAATACCAAAATTACGCCACAAATTAGAACAAAAAAGAAAATTTGAAAAATACCTGCCGTAGTTTAGGAAGTTAGGAATTAGGGAAACAAAAAATTGAAAACATAGCGCAGTAAAACTGGGCTTTTATTATTACCTCAAAAATCAAATCTCAAAATTACATCTTAAATTTAAAATCTAATTAATATAGTTCTATGGATTCAAGAATTTCATTGGGTAAACTTGGCGAAAAATATGCCAAACGCTATCTTTGGTGGCGCGGCTATCGCGTTTTAACGCAAAACTATCGCCGCCGCGCCGGCGAAGTTGATTTAATCTGCCAAAAAAGCGGAATAATTATTTTTGTGGAAGTTAAAACTCGGCGCAATACCGAGGCAGGCTGGCCGGAAGAAGCCGTGACGCCGGAAAAAATAAGAAAAATTGCCGTTGCCGGCCAACTTTATTTGCTGGAGAATAAAATTAAT
>DATDWV010000019.1:0-12072 GCA_035289505.1 Patescibacteria group bacterium
CCGAGAACATCTCGCGAACCAGTGGTGCGACCTCGACAGGTGGGTCAAGGTAACCACGCTCGACCGCGTAAGCCCTGATCTTATCGGTGGTGCGCTCATCATCCTTGAATTTATCGCCGAGAATCAAGGCGAGTCTGTAGGGGAGGCCTTTGGTGACAACGAATTCCTTGCTACGAAGCAGACCCTTGGCGTAGCCGCTAATATGGTCACCTTGTTCTTCAAGGTCTATAATAAACTGCTCGCCGCTCCGACCATCGGTTGTGACCTCAAAGGTCTTGGGCACGCCGAATGAATTTTCTCCGCGGAGAAATCGCTTCAGTCGTCGACGCCACATACTAGCTTTCGGCCCCGAAATTTTTTCCAGAAGGTCATATACCGTCCCCAATAATTCTGCTGGGAGCTGTACGAGCTTCTGTACTACTCGACCGAGTATGTCATGCATAGTCAGTCCTCCTTTATTGCTGTTGATTCTATTTTTACCAGCGGACCACCACAGTAGTAGTCATAGCCAGAAAACACCTGTTTCAAGTCATTGCGAGGAGCGAACGAAGTGAGCGACGCGGCAATCTCTGAGATTGCTTCTCCGCCAGCTGGCGGATCGCAATGACAAAAGTAAATGAGTGGCTTTTGGCTATGGCTACCTGTTTTGCAAGTAAGTACTTAATTATTATTTTAATGAAAAGAGCTAATGCTATAGTATAGCATAACTTGGTACTCATGTCAACTAAAATAAAAAATTAGCCCAAAATTCCTAACTTCCTAAATTCTTAATTCCTTACCCCAATACCTCTTTCAAATACTTCCCCGTATAACTCCATTTCGCGCATTTCGCGATTTTTTCCGGTGTGCCTTCAGCCATAATCCGGCCACCCTTATCCCCGCCTTCCGAGCCAAGGTCAATAACCCAATCCGCGCATTTTATCACGTCCAGATTATGTTCAATCACTAAAACACTGTTGCCTTTCTCCACCAAACGATTTAGAACAGACAAAAGTTTTTTCACGTCATCGAAATGCAAACCCGTTGTTGGCTCATCCAAAATATAAAGCGTGTCGCCGCCTTTGCGGGAAAGTTCAGCGGTTAATTTGATTCTTTGCGCTTCGCCGCCGGAAAGCGTGGTGGCCGGCTGGCCCAAGGTAATATACCCCAAGCCGACATCATAAAGAGTCTGTAATTTATGGCTAATCGCCGGAATGTTTTTAAAAAAATTCAGAGCTTCTTCCACGGTCATTTTTAAAACTTCCGAAATATTTTTATTTTTGTAGCGAATGGCCAAGGTTTCCTGATTATACCTCGCCCCCCTGCATTTTTCACATTCAATATACACGTCAGGCAAAAAATGCATTTCAATTTTTTTCACCCCATCGCCTTCACATTCTTCACACCGGCCGCCCGCCACATTAAAAGAAAACCGGCCGGCTTTATAGCCGCGCGCCCGCGCTTCCGGGACAAGACTGAATAAATCGCGAATCGGGGTAAAAACGCCGACGTAAGTCGCGGGATTTGAGCGCGGCGTGCGGCCAATCGGCGATTGATTAACAATCACTGCTTTATCCAATAAACCATAACCTTTAAGCGCTTTATATTTGCCGGCTTTTTCCGTTGACGCCCAAAAAATTTTATACAGGGCTTTGTATAAAATATCATTAACCAAACTGCTTTTGCCTGAGCCGGAAACGCCGGTGACGCAAGTAAAAACTTTTAACGGAATTTTCACGTCAATATTTTTAAGATTATTTTCCGCGGCGCCGAGAATTTCCAGATAATCAAAGGCTTTGCGCCGCTTGGCCGGCGCCGCGATTTCTTTTTTGCCGGATAAATATTGGCCGGTTAACGAGTCTTTGGCCTTGGTTAAATCTTTCGGCTCGCCGGCAAAAACCACTTCCCCGCCGTGAATGCCGGCGCCGGGCCCTAAATCCAAAACATAATCCGCGGTGGCAATGGTTTCCTGATCGTGCTCCACCACCACGACAGTATTGCCCAAGTCACGCAGACTTTTTAAAGTGGCAATTAATTTTTGGTTGTCGCGCTGATGCAAGCCGATTGACGGCTCGTCTAAAATATACAAAACGCCGCGCAATTCAGAGCCGATTTGGGTGGCTAAACGAATTCTTTGCGCTTCGCCGCCAGACAAGGTCTGCGCCGGCCGCGACAAAGTCAGATAATCCAAGCCGACGTTAATTAAAAACTGCAAACGGCTTTTTATTTCGCGCAAAATTAATTTGGCGATTTCCAATTCCTGCGGTTTAAGGGAAATTTCGGATAAAAAACGAGAAAGCGCGCCAATGGACATTTCCGAAATCTCCCAAATATTTTTTTCGTCAATCGTGACGGCTAAAACTTCAGGCTTTAATCTTTTGCCTTGGCAAGCCGGGCAATTTGCCAAACGCATATATTTTTCCATTTCCGTGCGCCGCCATTCTGATTCGGTTTGCTTATGCAAACGTTCCAGCTGGGGAATCACGCCTTCAAATTTGCCAACCCAAGAATAACTTGATTCGCGCTCCCAGGATTTGACCGCGAATTTAATTTCATCTTTTGAACCAAAGAGAATTACCTCCTGAACTTTTTTCGGCAAATTTTTCCACGGCGTCCATAAATCAAAACTAAAATGTTTGGCTAAACCCTCAAGCTGCTGTTTGCGCCAACCTTCGCCGTGGGTTTGCCAAGGCTTGACCGCGCCTTCGGCCAAAGACAAATTTTTTTCCGGTACGACTAAATCCGAATCCACTTGCTGCAAAAATCCCAAGCCATGGCATTCGGGGCAAGCGCCAAACGGGGAATTAAACGAAAACATCCGCGGCTGTAATTCTTCCAAAGAAATGCCGCAATCAAGGCAAGCATTGTGCTGGGAAAATAAACGTTCCTTTTTATTAATAATCGCTAAGACTAAACCATTGGCTTCGCTCGCCGCGATTTCCACGGCTTCGGTTAAACGATTAGCGACGCCCTTTTTAACAACCAAACGGTCAACAATTAATTCCAGATTGTGCTTAATCTGCTTATCAAGTTTAATTTTTTCCCAATCCGCCAATTCAAAAATTTCGCCGTCCACTCGGATTCGGCTGTAACCTTTTTTATGCAAGTCTTTAAACAATTGTTCGTAAGTGCCTTTTTTAGCGCGGATAATCGGCGCTAAAATTTCTAACTTTGTTCCGGCTTTTTCGGCTAATAACAAATCAACAATCGTTTCAATTGATTGGGACATAATTTTTTTGCCGCAATTCGGACAATGAGGCACGCCAATTCGGGCAAAAAGCAAACGCAAATAATCGGCAATTTCCGTAATCGTACCAACCGTTGATCGCGGATTTTTTGAAATTGATTTTTGTTCAATGGAAATCGCCGGTGAAAGTCCGGTGATTTTATCCACGTCCGGCTTATTCATCAATCCCAAAAACTGCCGGGCATAGGCGGAAAGCGATTCCACATATCGGCGCTGGCCTTCGGCGTATAAAGTATCAAAAGCCAAGGTTGATTTGCCCGAACCGGATAAACCGGTAATTACCGTGAGCTTATCAATCGGAATATCAACATTGATATTTTTAAGGTTATGCTCTTTAGCACCTCGTATTGAGATAAATTGTTCACTCATAAAAACAGATATGGTTAATCTACTCCTCGTCTCGCCCCGCTCTAAGCCTTTAGTTAAAGCCTGGATTATTAAACTAAAGTAAGCCGAAGGCGTTTCCGGGGATAGAAGTTAAAAAATTAAAAAACCTAATTTGGGCTTAGGGCGGGGTGCTCGCGCGCACCTTTAATTGAGATGAATTGGTCAGACATAGTTTTTTATTTGTCATTGCGAGCGAAGCGAAGCAATCTCGAGATTGCTTCGTCGCTCCGTCGTTCGCCTTTCAGTTTTATTCAAGGCGACCTTGAACAGAATTGACAAAATTATTAAAACATGCTATTATTCAAGCAAATAAAATAGGAGGATAGGTTCTCTGTGGATATTATAGGATTAGTTATTTCCAAAGAGCCATCTTGGGCTAAAAAAGGGCCATTCCGCGAAGCACTGTGGTATTCTATGGCGATGTCCAGTGTTGTTATTGGATTAACGGCAATTGTTATACTCGCCATAACAATATTGCCGGCAAAGCTATTTGATGCCATCTGCTTCTTTGGCCTTGGCTACTGGACCGCCTACAAGTGGCCTTAACTTGC
This sequence comes from Patescibacteria group bacterium, assembly GCA_035289505.1. GTDB lineage: Bacteria > Patescibacteriota > Patescibacteriia > Buchananbacterales > UBA6539 > HO2-39-17. The sequence continues at coordinate 4,165 of DATDWV010000019.1, forward strand.
CTACTCCGACCCTTCGAATAAGCAAAGACTTGCTTGTTCAGGGGTCTTTGTTTTTTATGCCCTCACCCCGACCCCTCTCCCCTCAGGGGAGAGGGTGGCCGAAGGCCGGAACCCCTCATCTGCCCTACGGGCATCTTCTCCCCAGAGGGGAGAGGACATTATAATCTCTTTTTCAATAATTCTATCCTATCCCTCAACTCAATCGCTTTGCTTTTAGTTCCCTTCTCCCAAGAGGGGGAAGGGTCAGGGATGAGGTAATGAACCCCTTAACCTCACCCTACCCTCTCCGTCTTCGGAGAGGGTAAACTTTATAATTTCTTCTTTAAACTTTCAATTTGCTCACGGAGTTCTATCGCTTTTTCAAAGTTAAGCGCTTCAGCCTCGCTTTGCATTTGCCCCTCTAAATCAATAATTAGTTTATCCAACTCCAGCGCCTTGCCTTTTTCGCCCGGCTCAATCACGACTTCTTCTTCAGCAATGGCTTTGACAATACTTTTCGGCGTGATGCCGTGTTTTTTATTGTAAGCCAGTTGAATCTCCCGCCGGCGGTCGGTTTCCGCCATGGCTTCTTTAATTGAGCCGGTCATTATATCCGCATAGAGAATCACTTTGGAGTTAACATTGCGCGCCGCCCGGCCTATTGTTTGAATCAAACTTCTGGCATTGCGCAAAAAGCCTTCTTTATCCGCGTCCAAAATCGCCACTAATGCCACTTCCGGCAAATCAAGGCCCTCGCGCAATAAATTAATGCCCACCAAAACATCGTATTTACCAATCCGCAAATCGCGCAAAATTTTTGTCCGCTCCAAAGTTTCAATTTCCGAATGAAGATAAACCGACTTCACTCCCTGATCGCGAAAATAATAAGACAAATCTTCAGCCATTCGTTTGGTTAAAGTGGTAATTAAAGTCCGGTAACCTTTAGCCGTCACCTTGGCCGCCTCTTTAATCACGTCTTCCACTTGCCCGCTTAACGGCTTAACTTCAATTTGGGGATCAACTAAACCTGTTGGGCGAATAATTTGCTCAACCACCTGAGTGCTTGAACTAAATTCATAATCACTTGGGGTAGCCGAAGTATAAACAACTTTTTTCAAATATTTTTCAAATTCATTGAATTTCAAAGGCCGGTTGTCAAAAGCGCTGGGCAGACGAAACCCATAATCAACCAGATTTTTTTTGCGCGAGTAATCGCCGTGATACATGCCGCCAAGCTGCGGAATAGTTTGGTGGCTTTCATCAATGACGATCAGCCAGTCGTCGCCATAAGCGTATTTAAAAAAATCAAGCAAGGTAAATGGCGGTTCATTCGGCTGGCGATTGTCAAAATGGCGCGAATAATTTTCAATGCCTTTGCAGTAGCCTATCTGTTCAATCATTTCCAAATCATAATTAGTCCTTTGATTCAAACGATAGGCCTCAACCGTGCCTAATTTTGGCAAGCGCGCTTTTAGTTCTTTTCTGATCGCCGCCAAGGCCTGAGGAATACGTTCCGCCGGGACAATAAAGGGCCGGGCCGGATAAATCCAGATTTCCTTAAGTTCGCCCAAATTTTTGCCGTTCATCACCGAAAGTTCAGAAATTTTTTCCAATTTTTCTTCTTTTAATTCCAGGCGAATCAAGCGATTGCCTGAGCCCGGCACCAAATCAATAATTTCGCCTCGCGCCCGAAACCGCCCGGCCACTAATTCCGTGTCATTTCGTTCATATTGCAAACTGATTAATTTACGCAGTAATTCCTGGCGATCAATTGTTTGCCCGCTTTTTAAATAAAAACTTTCGCCTTTAAAATCTGATGGCTGGCCAAAGCCGTAAATGCAGGAAACTGAAGAAACGATAATCACATCCTGGCGCGATAAAAGCGAGGTTGCCGCTTCCAGCCGAAGCTGTTCTAATTTTTCGTTAATCGCGGCATCTTTTTCAATATAAGTGTCAGTCGGCGGCAAATAGCTTTCCGGCTGATAATAATCATAATAAGAGACGAAATAACAAACCTGATTTTTCGGAAAAAAACTTTGGAATTCCTGATAAAGCTGGGCGGCCAAGGTTTTATTGTGCGACAAAACCAAAGTCGGCTTTTGAATTTTTTCAATCACGTTCGCGATGGTGAAAGTTTTTCCCGAACCGGTGACGCCCAAAAGCGTCTGCTGGGAATGTTTTTTAAAACCAGCGACTAATTGTTTGATCGCCTTGGGTTGGTCGCCTCTGGGGGTATAGAGCTTGTTTAATTGAAATTTTGCCATACCGAGAACAAAGGGACTGGTTAGTCCCCCGTTAAAAAATATCTTTAATTGTCTTTCAATTATAATTAACCAATAAAAATCAGTCAAGTTCAGTTAACAAATTAACTAATTTCTCGCCAAATTCTTTGGCCGCATTCGGATCTTTTCCGGTGATCACTCGGCCGTCGATTTCCACCGCCATGCCGGTGTAATCAGCGCCTTTATTTTTTAAATTATCTTCTTGAGATGGAAAAGCCGTGGCCGTCTTACCCATTAAGACTCCGGCGTTAGCCAAAATTGACGGCCCAATGCAAATCCCGGCGGTGATTTTTTTGGCGCCAAAAAAATCGCGCGCTAAATTTAGCGCCGATATATCGTCAAAATATTGGCTGGCACCCGAGCCGCCGACAAAAATAATCGCCTCAAAATCATCGGCTTTAACTTCGATTAAAGCCAAATCCGGCTGAATTTCCGCGCCTAATTTGCCAATGGCTTTACTTTTTATTTTGGCCGCGACTTTTACCGTTATTCCGTTTTTTACCAAAATTTCTTTAGGCACTAACAATTCTTCGTCGCGAAAATTATTTTGGGCAATGATAAAAACGGCTTTTTTTGACATATTATCGGCTGACGCTGATGGTCGGCGTGCTGCCGCCCACGGCTTCGGGGTCGCATGCCCCCACGGTAATGCGGCCGGCGGTAGTTTTACGGATATAATAATCAGTTTTTGCCGCAGTGCCAGACGACGGATCATCGGGAATTGAAGACAAATAGCTATCAACTAAAGTGGAGGTTAAATCCAGACAAGCGGCCACCGTAGTTTGAGAGGTGCAGCCGGAATCACAACCAGAACCAGAGGTGCCTAACGTATAATAAGTTCCAGCAATGGCTGAAGCTAATGGCGCGGGCAAACTGCCTTGATTGTCAACCGTGTATTTTAAAATCGCGTTTAAAATTGAGTTAGTTGAACTCCAGCGCTCGGCATTGCGCGCCTCCGCAAAACGCCTGGCCGGATCAACCGCGACATAAATAATGGCCGCGAGAATGGCAATGATGCCAATGACGATTAAAAGCTCAATTAAGGTAAAACCTTGCTTTTTTTTCATATGTTTTTTGATTTATTAAATTAAGTTTCAAACTATAATTAATATTCTTAATATTAATATTATATCACAAATAATTAAGGGGGGCTATTCCAACTTTTCCACAAGATCAGCGGCGACCCAACCGGCTTTATCATCGCTAAATTTAATTTGATACCAATCCGTTGCTTCGCTAATGACTTCATAAATTTGACTGGAAACCGCTTGACCGATAATGGTAAAACTCGTGCCGGCGCCAGACCGAATATTGATATAACCGGCAATGGTTGACGTAATTCTAATTTTTTCTGAATTATCAACGGCTGGAGTGGAAGTCGGCACCACAAAATGGCTGCGCAATTCATCTAAAATATCTAAATTAATATCCGGACTAATCATTGCCTCCTGATTTTCCAGCTCGGGCGAAGCAAAAGGATAAACCCGCATTTGACGCAAAAATAAAATGGCAATTAAAACCAAAATTAAAAAAATTAAAAGGCCAAAACGCCAATAAATTTTACGCCACATTTTTTTCTCTGCTTTGGCCGGAATGAATTGAAAACGCTTCGCTTCGCCAGGCTTTAAATTAATATCGCCGCGGATCGGATTTTTAGCTAATCCGCGCGAAGCTAAGCCAACGACATTTGAAAATAAAACCGCTTTATTTTTAAATTTAACCAAAGGCGCGGGATCATCAATTTTTGCCAGCGGACTGCCGAGCTTGACCGCTAATCCCAAATTTTCCGATAGATACTGCTCAAGGCCGGGTAAAAGCGATGAACCGCCGGCCAAAACCACCCGCAACACTTTACGTTTTGTCCGGCGGTTAAAATATTCAATTAATTTTTTGGTTTCACCAACAATTCGTTTAAATTCATTTTGCAAAATTAATAAAATTTTGCCGGATTCTTTTTGGGGGTCAAACCCGGATTTCATTTTTAAGTCATCAGCCTGCTTTTCATCTAAATTCAATTTAGCGGCAATCGATTTGGTAAAGCGATCCCCGGCCACATTGATGGTTAAACTTTGCCGAATGCCGTTTTGATCAAAAATATTTAAATTAGTCGTCCGGCTGCCAATATCCATTAATAAAGCCGGTTCATTTTTCCCATCATTTAATAAGGCGCGGCCTAAACTGATTGATTCTAAATCAAAAGCCACGGGCATTAAGCCAATGGCTTTTAAAACATCAAAATAAGCGTCAACGACTTTAGCCGGCGCCGCGACGTAAAAAACTTCCTGACTTTCAGCGTTTTTACCGATAATTTTAAAATCAAAATAAACGTCAGTTGATTTAAAAGGAATCACTTCTTCGGCTTTGAGCGGAATGGTATTTCTGATTTCTTTTGCCTTGAGCCCGGCTGGAAATTTAAAAATTGTTGAATAGACTTGAGATTCCGGCAAAGACAAAATACAATTCGGCGTTTTAATTGCCTTGGGCTGGGCCGAGGCTAATAATTTTTTTATGCTTTCCCCAAGTTTTTGGGGATTTTTAATCACGCCGTTTTTGACAATCTCGCCGCGTAAAATCGTTCGGGCGTAAGCGCCGACTCGCGGCGGGCCAAACCATTTCTTTTTCAAAACCAAAGCTTCAATTGAATGATCCGAAACATCTAAACCAAAAATTTGTTTTTTTATTTTAAACATTGCCTCATTCCTCCTGCCAGTTAACCACTGCCAAATTTTGGTTAACTTGGATTTTTATTTTTTGTTTAAAAATATCAACCGTGCCTTCACTGGTTAAATCCGCAAGATTTCCGTCAACTAATGAATTTATTATACAAGAACCGCCGGCAAACGACAATGAGGTGGAATAATTTGCCCAATTCTCCCGCAGACGCTCTAAGCCTTCTTCTACACAACTATTGGCCAAAAATTTCGCCCGATTAGCTTGCATGAAAGCAAAACTATCCTGGACCGCCGAGATGCTGGTTAAGCTAACACCGATGCCAATGGTCAGCGCCGCGGCCGCGACGATCAGCAATGAGATTAAGGCAATATAGCCATGCCGCCGCGGGCGGAATTTCGAATTTCGAATTTGGAATTTCGAATTTTTCATAACTATCTTCTCCCCCTTAATTCAGTGGCAAAACTCGCTGTGGAACTGGCATTATATTCCGACAAATTATCGGAATTTTTATAAATAACTTGAATATTAACGCCAACACTTTTTGCCCGCGGTAAATATGATAAATCACTAAAACTGCCAATCGCTTCAACTGCCGCCGTATTAATAATGATCGGTGATTGATTGCCAACCTGGCGAGACAACTGACGGCTATTGCTGTCAAAAAAATAAATAATGTCATCGCCCGGGAAAACTAAATTTAAAATTTGACTGTCGGGCCGGCTAAAATCAGATGATTTTCTAATGTCTTGGGTTAGTAAATTATTAATCATTCTTAAATTATAGCCAACTTCCAAGTTCGCCGTATTTTTAGTTTGTCCGCCCAAAATATCTAAAATTAAATAAGTTATGCTGACTAAAATAATACTGACAATCGCGATATAAATAATAGTTTCGACCAAAGTAAATCCCCTGTTCAAAGATTTGAGATTTGAGATTTGAGATTTGAGATTTATTATCATGGCGTGTAATTAATCTTTATTTCCTCTAACACCGGAGTGTTGCTGCCATCGCCGGTTAAAATGACTTTATATTTAACCCACTGGTCATCATTATGATTATTGCTTACTGGAATTAAAATTTCTTGACCGCTTTGATAAAAACTGCCCGCGCCAGTCGGCCCAAGCCAACTTGACCATGTCCCGGGCGCACCGCCGGCATCTGGGGCCGTGGCTAATTGGACTTGAATGTCAAATGACCCGGCTGGAATATTTTCCAGCCAAGACAAAAGATTAAAAGCGCTGGCATTGCCTGTATTAAAGGCCGAAGAAATCAAATAGCCGCTGGTTTTATAGCCGATAGCGCTAAGCCATAAAATTGTCCCGGCGCTGCCGACAATCCAGCCTCTGCCAGAAGAAATCATAAAAATCTCACTTAAATTAATCGCGGTGGGTGAAACCGCTTGTTGCCACTGACTGCCGTCAAAATGATAAATTAAGCCGCCATTACCGATTACCCAGCCGTCAGTCGGGGAAATCATAAAGATGGAATTCCAAGTTTGATTGCCGGTGTCAACAAATTGCGACCAGTTCGCGCCGTTGTAATGATAAATTTTACCGCTTGAGCCAACGAGCCAGCCGTCAGTCGGGGAAATCATAAAAATGGAATTCCAGTTAATGCCGCCAACTGTTCCAAACGATGACCAGTTCACGCCGTTGTAATGATAAATCTGACCGTTACCGCTTCCAATCCAGCCATCAGTTGAGGAAACCCAATAAACTGAATTCCAAGTTTGATTGCCGGTATCTTGAAATAAACTCCAGTTCGTGCCGTTATAATGATAAATCTGACCACTTGAGCCAACCACCCAGCCGTCAGTCGGGGAAACAAAGTAAACCGAGCTCCAGGTTTGATTGCCGGTATCAATAAATTGCGACCAGTTAATGCCATTGTAATGATAAATTTTACCGCCGCTGCCCACGGCCCAAACATCACTTTGGGCAACGCCAAAAATCGCGTTAAAATCATTGGCCGTCAGTCCGCTATCAGGATGAACCTGCCAATTTGCCGCCAAATTGACTAATTTAATTTGGCCCGCCGCGCCGAAATCAAGATTGCCGTCGTCAGAATCAAAACGATTATTGCTTAACCAAATGACTTGGCCTGGCCCGCCGGACCAATCGGTTTGGATGAAATCTTTTGATTGCCAAGTCGTCAAATAAGAAACTAATTTAATCTCCTGACTAATGCCGTTAATTGAATTATAAGTCACGACGCTTTCCGATTTTTTGGTATGTAAATCAACGGTTGAGCCGGGCGTGACGCAATCAACCAAATTCGCGCTGGCATCGCGACAGGCATTGCTAATCGTCACCCTCCGAGTATATTTATCTTCTAAAAGATTATTGCTTCCCTGAAATTGCCAATAACCGTTAATTTTAGTTAAACCATAAGTGCCGTTAACTAAATAATTCCAGGCCTGACGCCGAATTGACCAGATGGCTTCTAAACCCTCTTGGGCATAAAAATTGGCTTGATCTAACTCCTTGGCTTGCAAATCACTGCCATAAGAATTAATTAAAAGTCCGATTAACGCGCTGGCAAAAAGGCCGAATAAAGCCACGGCTAAAATGACTTCGACTAAGGAAAAGCCGAACAGCTGACAGCTTTTAGCTTTTAGCTTATAGATATTAATCATTGAACTATTCCTAAGCTGTTAATCATAATAATTTTAGTTTCATTATTCGGGCTACTAATCGTAATTTGGCCGACCATCTGCGGCTGGCCGGAATAAATCGCGAAATTAATTTCATTGCCAAAATCAGGAGTGATCTGAAAAATTTCCGGGTAATCATTTATTTCATCAAAATCAGGGTTGCGGCCGGCATAATTAGCGCCGCTGAATAAAATAAATTTTTTCTGGCTATTATCAAAAAAAACTCCCCAACCGGCGTTGTTCTGGCCAAACCATGCTTTTTGCTGGGCCCGGCGGAGAGTTTGGGTCAATGTTTGGGTATAAGTATTTAAGTCTGTTGAA
>DATDWV010000020.1:0-4762 GCA_035289505.1 Patescibacteria group bacterium
CGTTTCCAAAATTTGTTTGGTTTCGGGATTACTCAAAAAATACCGATCCGCCAAAGTCTGGCCGCCTAAATACAAAAAGAAATCATCACGCTCGGGCTTCAGATAATGGCTGATTGCCTCTAAATCAAAATTTAAAAGCCGCGGGTCAAGCCGGCCGATTTCCACGCCTTTTTTGACATTATCAATAAAAGCTTGACGATATTGGGCGTCAAAATTTTTATAATCAATTTTATTCGCGCCAATGGTTTGCTGATAAATATCGTCAAAAAGCAGTCGCGCCGCGACTTTGGAATACGCCGGATCGCGTTCAATCAGGCTCCGCGCCGCCAAAACCAAGGCCTTGGCAATTTCTTGAGTGGTAATGCCGTCATACAAATTAGCTTCGGCCACCAAAACAATCAAATCCAAATCAACTTCTTTTTCTAAACCATTCAACGCCCAGTTTAAAGATTTTTTTAATTTCTTGGAAGAAAATTTTTCTGGCTTGCCTGATCGTTTCACCACCGTCAAATCATGGCGTTCAATTTTTTCCAAAACGTCTTTGCGTTTTTCTTCTCTGATTTTCGTGTGCTCATAGCGATAAATTATATAAGCTTTGGCCACGGTAAAATCGCCTAATTCCATTAAAATGCGCTCCACGATATTTTGGACGTCTTCGACAGCCGGGGAAATTTCGCCGGGAAACTGTTTTCCCAAATTAACCGCCGCGCGCTTGGTAATTTCGTTTAATTTTTCTTCACTGGCGGAAACTTGGCAAGCCAAATAAGCTTTTTGGATGGCCGCGGTAATTTTTGCCGGATTAAATTCGGCAATTTCGCCGCTGCGCTTTTTAATTTTGGTAATCATATTTAAAAATCCTCATGATAAATTTTATTTAGCAGTCAGTAAAAAATAAGATAGAATAATTTCTTTCCATCTTTATTTTCAAGTTTGGCAATTTATTTTTTTGTTTTTTTATGGAGTCTGCGCCCGATCTTTTTTGTTTTTCGCCGCGAGTCGCGACGAAAAGATGCGAGCGCGCCTGAAAATAAGTGGTAGAGACAAAGATGCCTTTCGGCGGGTAATTTTAATTATATCTTATTTTTATCCACAAGACAAATTTTTTCAAAAAATCAGCAATTTTAGCAAAATTTAATGAAAAAAATGGCATTTTAATGAATGTAGAGACGCGCAATTGCGCGTCTCTACATGATGACGATCGCCTGAGGTGATCGTCAATTATTCCACAATCAATTTGCCGACCATGCCCAGCTGCCGGTGCGCGCCGACACCGCAGTAATACTCAAACGTGCCGGTTTTATTCGCGCTAAATTCAACCGTCTCGGTTTGATTGGCGTTAATCGTTTTGGTTGCGACGCCGAATTCATCAATAATCAAATTATGAAACCCTTCCTGATTGAAAAAAACAATTTTCACCTTATCTCCCTTTTTCACCCGAATCTCTTTGACCGAATAAGAAAAATTGCTCGCAGTCACGTTAAATATTTTTACCGAAATTTCTGGCGTTTGATTGGTGTTATTATTAGTTGGGTTTTGCTGATCTTGATTAGTATTAGCCGCTTGGTTCGTATTAATTTCCGTGGCCGGCACCGGCATGGTCACTGAATTAGTGTTTTGATTGGTGTTAATTTCTTGCACCTGATTATTGTTCGTCGGTTCGTTGGTCACAGTATTTTTTTTAGGAATACATCCACCAATAAAAACAGTTAAAATTAAAGTCCCTAACAATAAAGAAGTTTTTAAAATATTTTTTTTCATGTTTCTTTAATTAAGATTTAGGATTCCTGTCGGCAAAACGCCGTGAATTTTAAAAATAGGCCAGAAACAAAGCTTACCGCTTAAAATAAATATAATTTTAGTATATATAGTATAAATGATTAAGATAAATACTGTCAAAATTATTAATTTTGCCAATAATCACTATTTTAGCTATTTGTGTTAAAATTAGACTATGAACAAATTAATCAATTTTTTTGAGACAAAAAAAGCTTTGCCTTTGTTGTTAGTTTTATTTTTGACCACTTTAGTCTATTCTAATATTTTAAGTAACGGGTTTGTTTGGGACGACCCTGACTTCTATCAAAATTGGCCAACGCTTTACCGGTGGGATAACGCATTAAATCTCTTGGGCGGCGAGGTGCCGCTCATTCATAAAGGCGTTTACCGGCCCCTGCGTGGCTTAATCCAATTAATTTTGTTTCAAATAATCGGACCAAAAAATTTTATCGCTTATCATCTCGTTTCGCTTCTGATCCACTTGGTGAGCGTGATCGCGCTTTATTTTTTAATTGAGCAAATCGCCAAAAACCGCTTGATCGCTTTTTTAACCACTTTAATTTTTGGGCTCCACCCAATCCATACTGAAGCCATAAGCTACTTAACCACCAGCGTTGATGTCATTGGCGTGACTTTTATGTTTTGGGCGTTTTATTTTTATTTATTTTGGCGCCAAAGGCACCAAAATTGGCAATTTATTTCAGCGGTCGTTTTGGGTCTTTTGGCTTTTTTTACCTATGAAATGACTTTAGTGTTACCGCTTTTAATTTTATTAGTGGAGTGGTACTTTGCGGAATTTAATTGGGCAAAAACGATTAAGCAAATTAAAAATCTTTGGCCTTATTGGCTGGGCATTGCCGCTTATATTGTTTTACGCTTATCTTTAAACACTGGCCAGCGATTTTTAACGCCAGACCCCAACCAAAGCAATTGGCATATTCGGATTTTAACCATGGGCAAAGCGACGCTCAAATATATCTACTTACTTTTCATCCCTTATCCGCTAAATATCTTTCACAAAATCAATTTAAGTTCAAATTTATTTCAGCCTAAAATTTTTCTCTCCTGGCTGACAATTTTTATTTTAATCGGAATTTTAATTTTTTCCGCTAAAAAATTAAAGCTGGCGAGCGTGGCGGGGCTTTGGTTTTTTATCGCCCTAATGCCTGTTTCCAATATTTTCCCGACCGGCATCATTATGGCGGAAAAATATATGTATTTAAGCTCAGTCAGTTCAGCGCTGCTGCTCGCATTATTAATATATTACTTAATTAAAAGAGGAAAAATATTTTTTCAGGCCAGCGCCATAATTCTGACCTTAGCGATAGCGTTAGTTTATGGGGGTTTAACCTATGCCCGAAATTTTGATTGGAAAAGCGATTTGGCGATCTGGCAGGCGACGACTGAACTCCGGCCGGATTACGGGCGCGTCTGGAGCAATTTGGGCTTTAGTTATTATAAAGAAAAAAACTATGAAAAAGCCTTGGAAAATTTTTTAAAGGCCAGAGCCTTGGAGCCGGAACTGCCTTTAATTTATCATAATTTAGGCAATGTCTATGACGAAATGGGTGATTATGATTTAGCGATTGAAAATTATCTCAAAGCCGTTAAAACCAGAGAAGGCATTGAATTTTATAATCGGACCGAAACTTACAATAATTTAGCTATTATTTATCAGAAATTAGATAATTTGGCGGAGGCCAAAAAATATTTTCAAAAAGCGATTGACTTTGATCCAACTTATTTCAAGGCCTATTCTAATTTAGGCGTTGTCGCTTTATTAGAAAAAGATTATGCGACTGCTCAAGACCTTTTCCAAAAAACGATTGGCTTAAGCGATAATTTCGCGCCAGCTCATCATGGGTTAGCCGTGTCTTTGGTAAATCAAAATCAAATTAAACAAGCAATCCCCCATTATGAAAAATCAATGGCTCTTGATCCACAATTAACCGACAATTACAACCACTTGGCGTTTATTTACAATCAAAGCGGTGAAACCCAAAAAGCATTGGATATTTTACAAGCCGGTGCTGCGGCGAATCCCAACGATATTGAGCTTCGCACTAATTACGGGATTTTATTGGCTAACAATGGCCAATATCAGCAAGCGATTGTTGAACTTCAGGCCGCTTTGGCCATTGATCCGAATTACGAAGCGGCAAAAAAAGTTTTAGAACAGATTACCAAAAAATAATTTAATTTTTAGATAAGAGAAAAGGGCCGAATTCGTAAAACGAATTCGGCCCCTCTTTTTAATTTGTCCTTTGGCTTTTTGACCATCTAAACTGAGAAATGTCTCAGTTGCTCAAATCGCAGGGATTGCCTGCTAATAAGTCTTACACTCAATGATCAACAAGCACTCGGAACTAAAGTACGATGTCACTTAGACTCCGGCTTGGGGCTCGGCTGGTGCCGGGCTTTGCGGCTCGGACTGGACTTGGGGTTCGCTCGGCGCGGCTGGCATAGAATCAGCCGGAGTCCATTGACGCTCATTCGCGTATTCGCGAATAACGTCTAAGTCACTCTGACTGGCAGCTTGTTCAGCTTCCCATGGAACTACGCCGCTCGACTTGGTGCCCAGATTGGAGAATTCAAGCCGTGCTTTGGTTTCAGCAATACGCCGATCCAGCTCTTTGTTGTAACGATTGGAAACCTCGTTTGAATCAGCGCCTTCAATAGAAATGCCGCGAGCAATGGCCTCGGCCGCCTCAACCATCCGCAGAGCCGCCAAGTTGATTTCCTTGGCTTTTACTCGACCCTTCTCGCGATTGACTTGTTCCAAAGCCTGACGGATCTGGCTTTCGCTTTGACGAACAGAACCATCAATGAGCTGACAGCTCTGATCCATGGCCTGAATCGTGCCCTGCAAATTTTTGCAGTTTTCCACGCGAGTGCGGGCATCAGCGACAATCATGGCATAGCTGTATTGCCGGCCATTTAAGGTGGCGCTGTCGCCGTCTTGATGAATATTCAGCCAATCAAAGCC
>DATDWV010000021.1:0-8260 GCA_035289505.1 Patescibacteria group bacterium
GAACAGGCCAAGCGCATCATTTCGTGGAATTAGACGGTAATTGCCAAGTAATCAAAGTCTATTAATTAATTTTCAATTTTCAATTCACAATTTAAAATTATAAGTAGTGTCTGAAAATTGTAAAATTGAAAATTCAATGAAAATTAAAAATTGAAAATTTAATTATTATCATTAAATTATATGATCAAAAATTTCAAGTTAGCTTTTGGTTTGGCCTTGGGGTTATGGGCATTAATTTTTATTATCATTTCGGCCATTCTGGTTATGCCTTTACCGTCCGGACTGATGAAAACTTTGACGACATTGGTCGCGCCTGTGGCCGGTTTTATTCTGGCGAAAATTTATTTTAAAAAAAGCCCGGGGACAATAACGTCAGGCTTAATTTTAGCCGTGTTTTGGATAATTGTGGGGACGGTTTTGGATTTACTGGTTACAATTCAGTACGTTAAAGGTTCAGGCAGTTATCTGGACGGCTTAAAAGATTTTTACGGCGATTGGGGTTTGTGGCTGAGCTTCGTCTTAACGATTGGGGCAGTAGTGGCAGCCGCTTTTTTGACTCATGGCGGGGAATTAATGAAACCGACAACTGCTCCGATGAATCAGCCGCCAGTGGTGTAATTTTTTTAATCAAAATATAACCCCTCACCTGTCCTGACGGACACCCTCTCCCCTTGTTAAAGGGGAGAGGGATTAAGAGTGACCCTTCAGTTTCATTCAGGGTCACTCTGAGCTTGTCGCTCTTCGGTAAACTCAGAGCGATCTTGAACATAGCTGAAAGGTCGAAGAGTGAGGGATTTTAATTAGACCTCAATGCTAAAAATTAGGCGAATCAAAAAGCCAATGCCAAAGCTCAAAGCGGCGATGCTTAAGCTAATCAGCGCCATTTCCAAAAATCTTTTCTTGAAATTAAGATTTTTCGCCACTGAAATGTAAAAAGTGAAAAGTAAAATGACTAAAATCGCGTTAAAAATGGTAAAAGCCAGCGACCAATATAAATTGGGCAGAATTAAATAAGGAAAAATCAAAAATATGACGGTTATCAGATAGGCAATGCCGGTGTAAATTGCCGCGCGCAAGGGATTTTTTTCTTTGATTTCTTCCCCGGATTTAGTGGAAAGATATTCGGAGGCGGCCATGGAAAAGGAAGCGGCAATGCCGGTGATTAAGCCGGAAACCGCGATAATTTTCGCGTTTTGCAAAGCCAAAGTTAAGCCGGCTAAGGCGCCGGTTAATTCCACCAGCGCGTCATTAATGCCCAAAACAATTGAACTGGTATAGCGGAGTTTTTCCTCGTTGATGAGCTGAATCAATTGCTGTTCGTGGCGGTCCTCATCGTCGTGAATTTCCATGGCCTGGGGTAAATTTTTGGCGATTTCTTGATAAAGTTTTTGGGCGCCTTTTTCGCCCTGCTCCATTAAGCGCACGCCAAAGGTTAAGCCGAAAATTTTAGCGACTAAAAAATACCATTTTACTTTAAACCAATGAGGTTTAATTTGCCGATTTGAATATTTTTGCCAAAATTGATAATGATTTAATTCGTCGTGGGCGATTTGGTGAAAAATTTCAGAATTTTTTTTGTTCTTGGTGATCTTGGCCAATTTTTCATAAACCAGATGTTCGGTGATTTCGTTTTTTTGCGCTTTAAGGATTAAATTTTTTGTTTTTTCGTCAATCATAAAATTATTGATTTTTTAAAGCCAATTGGTAGACATTTTTAATTAGCATGGCGACAGTTAACGGGCCAATGCCGCCGGGAACGGGAGTGATAAAAGAAGCGATTTGGGCGACTTTAGAATCAACGTCGCCGGCCCACTTATTTTCTCCGCTTAAATTAGTGCCGATATCAATCACGATTGCTTCTGGCTTGACCATGTTTTTTTTGACAAAATATTTTTTACCCAAAATGACGATTAAAACATCGGCTTTTTTTGTTGATGCCGAAAAATTTTTTTCCGGCTTAACAATTTTTACGTTTAAACCAATTTCTGCCAAACTTTTTTTCATCGGTTCGCTGAAAATCGGATTTTTACAAAGAATAACAGCGGTTTTATTTTGAAAATCTTTTTTGGTTTCGGTTAAGACCAGATTAACCGCGTCAATCAGCGGCGGACTAATCAATGTGTCGGTGCCTAAATTTTTAAGGCTTTTTTGGCGGTTAAAGCCGTCAACGTCTTTTTCTAATTTGATTTGACTGGTGATTTTTTCCGTGTCAAATTTTTTAGGAATGGGCAATTGAACAATAATGCCGTCAATCGCTGGGTTATTATTTAGCCGGCTAATCGTTTCTATAATTTGCCCTTCAGTAATATTAGGAGAAATTTTATTGCCGCAAAAATAGGCATGAAAATTCAAACCGATTTTTTCGCAAGCTATTTTTTTATTTTTAATATAAAGCAAAGACGCCGGATCATCGCCAATTAAAATCGCCGCGAGTCCGGGCGGGCGTTTAAGGTTGGCGATTTTAGGTTTTAATTCAAGTAAAATTTTTTCGGCCAGCGCTTTGCCGTCAATGAGTTTGGCAGGCATGTTAAGCGAGATAAGCAAGATAGTTGTTTATCTTGCTTAACTTAAATGGATATTTCCGGATAAATCGGAAACTCTTTAGTTAATTGATTAACCGTGTCTTTTAATTCTTTCAGAGTATTATCATCATTATTGATATTTTTTAAAACTTTGGCGATAATTTGGCCGACAATTTCCATTTCTTTTTCTTTCATGCCGCGAGTGGTGAGAGCTGGCGTGCCCAAACGAATGCCGGTTGGCTCAAAAGCCGTGCCTGTATCATAAGGAATGGTATTGCGGTTGGTGTAAATCCCGCCTTGGGCTAAACGATCAGACCCTTGCCGGCCGGTTAAATTCAAAGGCGCGCATTTAATCAACATCAAATGATTGTCGGTGCCGCCGGAAACTAATGTCAAGCCTTGTTTTAACAAGGTTTCGGCTAAGGCTTTCGCGTTTAAACTGATTTGGTGAGCGTAAGTTTTAAATTCCGGCGCCGCGGCTTCGGCAAAGCAAACGGCTTTGGCGGCGATCATATTTTCCAAGGGCCCGCCTTGGGTGCCGGGGAAAACCGCTTTGTCAATGGCTTTGGCCTGATCTTTTTTGGCAAGAATAATTGCGCTTCTTGGGCCGCGCAGAGTTTTGTGCGTGGTCGTCATCACCACATCAGCAAAAGGAAAAGGTTTGGGATGATCATCAGACAAGCACAAGCCGACAAAATGGGAAATGTCGGCTAATAAAAGCGCGCCAACTTCATCGCAAATTTCTTTAAATTTTTTAAAATCAAAAATCCGCGGATAAGCGGTGGCGCCGGTGACAATCATTTTCGGTTTTTCTTTTTTGGCCAAAGCTCGGATTTCGTCAAAATCAATTTGTTCCGTGTCTTTTCTGACCCCGTATTGGACAAAGTTATATAGTTGGCCGGACAAATTAACCGGGTGGCCGTGAGTCAAATGGCCGCCTTGGTCTAATTTCATGCCCATCACTTTGTCCCCGGGTTTTAAGAGCGCCAAATAAATCGCCAAGTTCGCCGGGCTGCCGGCATTGGGCTGGACATTGGCGTGTTCAGCAGTAAAAAGTTTTTTGGCGCGGTCAACCGCGATTTGTTCAATCTGATCAATAAATTCGTTTCCGGTATAATAACGTTTGCCCGGATAGCCTTCGGCGTATTTGTTGGATAAAACCGTGCCCATGGCTTCCAAAACCGCGGTGGAACAATAGTTTTCCGATGGAATCATTACCAAGCCGTTTTTTTGCCGATTGATTTCTTGACGGATTAAGCCGGCGATTTCCGGATCTTTATTGGCTAAAGCTTGATAATTCATATTAAATCTTATTATATTTTAGCTTTAAATCGCTGATTTGACAAATTGAAAAAAAAGGATTAAATTAACAATTATTAGTTCTTTTGGGGAAACTCCTTCGCTGTCTGGGGCGGACCTAACGGAGGGAGGTGAAAAAAATCTAGACAGCACAAAAGTTCTTCTGGGTGGAAGAACATAAAAAAGAGGCGAAATATGCAAGAAGGAGCGAACTTATGAGTTCGGGGAAAGCCAATGGTAACGGAAGGAATGCGCTTGATAATCATCGAGGAGCCTGTCTACGTTGTCGTATGACCGTTGCTCCCGGGGATCGGAACGCGCAAAAAAGAGGAGATGGTTGGATTCATCAAGACTGCATCGCGTATTATGACCGCGAGCAGAACGGTCAGTCAGCGCCATTGGTGATCGTAAAAGCGCCAGTCAGGCCAAAGGCGAGATCGCCAAAAGATTTAGTGGCGGCATTTTCGCGACTTTAAGGGAGGGCAAAAACAGCATTATCGTTTGGTCGAGTCGAAGTTTGACTCGACCTTTTTTATTTGCCAAAAATGGAAAAAATTGCTAAACTAAAAGCAGATTTTTTAATAATTTTAATTTATATGAAAAAAAATAAATTGATTATCGTTTTAGCTTTGGCGTTTATTTCTGTGCCGCTTTTGGCATTGGCCGCGGAAAATCAATTCAGCCAGTCAATTTATGTCGGCGAGAATGAAATTATTGACGGCAATTTTATTAAAGTCGGCAATATCATTGAGATTAACGGCGCGGTTAACGGCGATGTGATTGTCGCCGGAAACACGATTAATATTTCCGGGCCGGTGGCGGGCGATGTGATTGCCGCGGGCAATATTATCAGAATTAAAGGAACGGTCATGGGCAGTTTGCGCTTGGCCGGAAGTTATATTGAAATTGATTCAGAGGTTAAACATAATGTTTGGGCTTTGGCTAACACTTTGACTTTAAATTCAAAAGCAAAAGTCGGCTGGGATGTTTTCAGCGGCGCGGCTAACGTGGAAATCAAAGGCCCGGTGAGCGGTAATCTTTGGATCGCGGGCGCTAATTTATTAATTGAAAATGAAATCGGCAAAAATATCACCGCCGGTATTGACCAGGAAGGAGAGTTAATTTTATATCCCCAGGCCAAAATTAACGGCGATATCAATTATAAAGCGAAAAACGAAAATCAATTGGTGAAAAAAGAAGGCGCGCAGGTTTTAGGCAAAATCAATAAATTAAGCGGCGGCGCGCCGGCCATCGGCTGGCAGCGCTATTTCGGCGTCGGCTATATCTTCGGCAAAATTATTTCCTTTTTCTCCTTATTAATCATTGGTTTGATTTTAATCACGCTTTTGCCGAAATTTTTGGCTGACGTTAATTTGGAGATGATCAAAAAAGCTGGACCGTCAATCGGCTGGGGGTTGGTTTATCTGATTTTGACGCCGATTATTGCCGTTTTATTAGCGATTACGATTATTGGCTTGCCTTTAGCCGTCATTCTCATTTTAATTTTTTTAATCGCTCTTTATTTAAGCAAAGTTTTGGCGGCTTTTACTCTTGGTTTATTTTTAGCCAATCAAATGTCCGCGGATAAAAAATATAAAGGGCAATTGATTTGGCCGTTTGTTTTCGGCTTGTTAGCCCTTGTCGTTTTAGGCAGCATTCCTCTCCTCGGCTGGCTTTTTAAAATAATTTTAATACTTTGGGCTTTTGGCGCGTTGGTTGCCGTTAAAAAAGAATATTTGAAGCAATATCGTTAATCTATGGTGCAATTAGAAAAAACCATGTTTCGCGAATATGACGTTCGCGGCAGGGTTAATGAACAAGAAGTCAATAAAAATTCCTCGGAAATTATGGCAAAGGGGTTTGCCGCTTTTTTAAATCGCCGGGAAATCAAAGACGTGGTCATTGGCTATGATTCGCGCAGTTATTCAAAAGATATTTGCGACGCTTTTATTCAAGGTTTAATAAAATCCGGCTGCCGCGTGATTAATATCGGCATGGTTTTATCCCCAATTTTATATTTTGCCCAGTACCAGCTTAAAATCAAAGGCGGAGTGATGATTACCGCTTCGCATAACCCCAATGGCTGGAGCGGTTTTAAATTAGGCTATGATTATTCCGTCACTTTGCTGCCGGCAGACATTAAAGAACTTTATCAAATTATTTTAAATGATGAATTTATCACCGGTACTGGTAAATTAGAAAATTATGATCGAATTATTGATGATTATCAAAATTCATTTTTAAATAAAATTAAATTGGCGAAAAAATTAAAAGTGGTGGTTGATTGCGGTAATGGCACAGCCGGGCCGATCGCGCCAAAAATTTTACGTGCCTTGGGCTGCGAAGTCATTGAACAATTTTGCGAACTTGATCCGAATTTTCCCAATCATGAGCCAAACCCCGGCTTAGTGGTTTCTCAAGAGGCGCTGGCCAACAGAGTCAAAAAAGAAAAAGCGGATTTGGGCTTTGGTTTTGACGGCGACGGAGATCGTATTGGTTTTTGCGATGAAAAAGGCCAAACGGTTTTGGCGGATCAAGCTTTAATTTTGCTCGCCCGTCAAGCCCTTAAGGAAAATCCGGGCGCGGCCATTGTTTTTGACGTTAAATCAACTCAAGGGCTAATTGAAGATATTGCTGCTCACGGCGGCAAACCGGTGATGTGGATTACCGGGCATTCTTACATTAAACAAAAAGTTAAAGAAACCGGCGCTGTTTTGGGCGGAGAAAACAGCGGGCACTTTTTTTACGTTCATGACACTCACAATTACGATGACGCGATTTTTGCCGGCTTGAAATTTTTAGAGTATCTTTCCGGTCAGGAAAAAACTTTTTCGGTTTTAATGAAAACAACGCCCCAATATCTGAAACTGCCGACTTTGCATGTTGACTGCGCGGACGAAGTCAAATATCAGGTGGTGGAAAAATTAGTCGGTCAATTAAAAAAAGATTTTGGCGAAAAAGTGATTGATATTAACGGCGGCCGCGTCGGTTTTAGCGACGGCTGGTTTTTGGTGCGGGCTTCATCCAACATGCCGGTGTTAGTTTTAGGTTTTGAAGCAAAAACCCAAGAGCGCTTGGCAGAATTGCAAAAAATCTTAAAAAAATATCTTGACCAATATTCCGAAGTGGGCAAAGAATGGTACAATGGATAAACTATGATAGGCATTTTTGATTCTGGCATTGGCGGCTTAACTGTCGCTAAAGAAATACTCCGGCAATTACCGGAGTATCAGCTTTTGTATTTAGGTGACACCGCGCACACACCTTACGGCAACCGATCCCAAGATTTAATTTATGAATTTAGTATTCAAGCCGTTGATTATTTGTTTCAGCAGGACTGTGAATTAATTATTATTGCTTGCAATACCGCGTCCGCTGAAGCCTTAAGGAAAATCCAGCAAGAATGGTTACTCAAAAATTACCCCAACAAAAGGGTTTTAGGTGTGATTCGGCCAGTGGTGGAAGAAGCCGCCAAATTATCGCGTTTTGGCCGAATCGGCGTAGTCGGCACGCGCGGCACAATTAATTCCGGCGCTTATCAAAGAGAATTGCAGGCACAAAATTTGCAGATTGAAGTTTTTCCTCAAGCCTGTCCGCTTTTAGTGCCTTTGGTTGAAGAAGGCTGGCTGGATCGGACGGAAACAAAAAAGATTTTGCGTTATTATTTGCGGCCGTTAAAAAACAAAAGAATTGACACTTTGATTTTAGGCTGCACCCATTATCCAATTTTATTTAAAGAATTCCAGCAAGCTTGCGGCAAAAGTTGTAAAGTTTTGGATTCAGCGAAAATCGTGGCGGAAAAATTAATTGATTATTTAAAGCGCCATCCGGAAATTGAAAGCAAGTTAACTCACGGCCAAAATCATCGGTTTTTAGTGACTGATTTAACGCCGACTTTTCAAGTTAACGCGGAAAAGTGGCTGGGACGAAAAATTAAATTGGAAAAAATAGATTTGGCTTGACAACAAGATTTTTACCATTTATAATAATAAAACTAATTCTTAATGTTGATTTATGTCAAAACCAAATAATGACAATCAACATAGCGCAACTTTAGACGAGGTTTTATCAACAATAATTAATTTTGCCGATAAAACCGAAGAACGTTTTGATAATTTAGAGAATGATATTTCAGACATGAAAGGTGAAATCTCGGGGATGAAAGGTGAAATCTCTGGGATGAAAGGTGAAATTGGCCAGATTAAGGCAACAATGGTGACCAAAGATTATTTGGACGATAAATTGTCTGATTTACGCGGAGATCTGGTGGTCATGTTAAGAAAAGGAGACGCCAAGCTTAAAGTTTTGGCGGAAATGTTGCACGATAAAAAAGTGCTTAATCGCGCTGACGTTAAAAGGATTTACTCCCTTGAGCCGTTTGCCCAACAATTTCAAAATTAAAAACTATTTTAAAAACATCCTGGGCATAAATTCAGGGT
>DATDWV010000022.1:0-2958 GCA_035289505.1 Patescibacteria group bacterium
GATTCCGGAAAAGTCTGGCGCTCATTTTACGCCCTCGGAATTAAAGAAACTAAAATTTTTCCAAGGCGGCGGCTGCGAGCAATGTCAGAGCCTGGGTTATAAGGGCCGAGTCGGCATTTTTGAAGTGATGACGATGGGTAAAGAAGTGGAAAATTTGATTTTAAGCGGGCAGGTTTCCGAATATGATATGCGTGCCATTGCCCTGAAATATGGAATGATTACCATGATTCAAGATGGTTTGTTAAAAGCGATTGACGGGATTACCACGGTTGATGAAGTTTTTAGAGTGGCTAAAGACGTTACGGCCAAACTTTAATTACTATTTCTCGCGTATCTTTGCTCCTAAGTTTTATCAAAATTTTAATTATCTGTTTTTTTGGTAAAATAGATTTTATTTTTTCCGCCCATTCAATGACGGTAATCGTATTGGGCTGGCCAAAATATTCTTTGGCACCAAGGTCAATAATCTCTTGGGCTGATTTAATTCGGTAGCAATCAATATGAATTAAATTATTGATTCTTAATTCTCGACTCTTAATTCTTATTGGGTAAATTTTCATCAAGACAAAAGTTGGGCTATTAACATTTTTTTTAATGCCTAAACCAGTGGCAATACCCTTAGCTAAAATGGTTTTGCCCGCGCCTAAAGGCCCGTTTAAAGCAATTATTTCGCCACCGCAAAAGGTTTTCGTGAGTTTTTTGCCAAGGTTGAAAGTTTGTTTTTCGGAGTGAGTGAGAATTTTTTGCATATTTTTTGTCATCGCGATCCGCCAGCTGGCGGAGAAGCGATCTCGGGATTGCTTCGTCGTCCCGCGGCCGCGGGACTCCTCGCAATGACCCTGCGGCTAAATTTCCCAATTCGGATCCACTTTGATCTTCTGCCACGGCGTTGGTTTGGCGAAAAACGCGGCCGCGGCAATCATCGCCGCGTTGTCCGTGCAATATTCAAGACTTGGGATAAGCGGATTTAGCTTGTAGCTGGTAGCTTGTAGCTTGTAGGTTTCTCGGAGAAGCTTATTAGCGGCCACGCCGCCGGAAAGCATGACGGTTTTAGCGCCGTAATACCCCGCTGCTTTAAAAGTTTTAGCAATTAACACATCAACCACGGCTTGCTGAAAAGAAGCACAGAGGTTAGCTTGTAGCTTGTCCCGACGCTTCGGTCGGGATCCCAATTTAACGTCGGGATAGGTCGTAGGTTTTAGGTTTTTTAGAGTGTAAAGAACAGCAGTTTTAAGGCCGGAGAAACTGAAATTAAAATTATCACTATTAATTATTGGTCGGGGAAATTTAAAAGCTTTAGAATTACCTCTAAGCGCTAAACGGGCAATTGCCGGGCCTCCCGGATAGCCGATTTTTAAAAGTTGAGCAACTTTGTCAAAAGCTTCGCCGGCGGCATCATCTAAGGTTTCCCCGATTTTTTTTAAATTGTTTTTATCCTTCATTAAGATTAATTCGGTGTGGCCGCCGGAAACAATTAAACAGACTGCCGGAAAATTTACTGGTTCGTTATTCAGCCAGTTCGCGTAAAGATGAGCCTTTAAATGATTAATCGCGTAAAGCGGTTTTTGCCATAAATACGCCAAAGTTTTTGCCGTTTGCACCCCGATTAAAAGTGAAGTGATTAAGCCAGGCCCGGCGGTAACGGCAATGCCGGAAATTTCTTGCGGTTTGATTTTGGTTTTCTTAAAAGCCAAATCAATAATCGGCAGGATTTTTTTAATGTGATTTCGGGCGGCAATTTCCGGCACCACGCCGCCGTATTTTTGGTGGATTTTTATTTGCGACCAAACCACGTTTGAGCGGACTTTAAAAATTCCGCCTTGGTGTTCCACCAAGGCGGCGGCGGTTTCATCGCAGGAGCTCTCTATTCCTAAAATTATCCTATTAACATTTTTACTCATAAAAGCTTAATCGCCACCTCGTCTCGCCCCGCTCTAAATCAATGGTGTATCTTTATCTTAATCTTAAAACTAAGTAAGCCGAAGGCGACTCCGCGACAAATAAACAATGATAATGCTTTGAAGTCTTTCGCGGATTTAGGGCGGGGTCGCAGGAAGTTTCAATGCCGAGAATGATCATAAAAAGTTAAAATTCAAAAGGCAATCCGCCAGCTGGCGGACAAAAATTAAAAGTTTTATTGTGTCATTGCGAGGAGCCCCGCGGCCGCGGGGCGACGAAGCAATCCATATAGTTTGAGATTGCTTCTCCCGCGGCTGCGGGATCGCAATGACATTTTTAGAATATGTTTAATTCGTGGATGCTTCCACGCTGGGTGCGGCTTCCGTTGCCGGACTAATAGGTTCGCTGGCCGCGGTTTCATTTGACGCGGAAGCGGTTGGTGTTTCCGCTGGCGCCGGTTCGCTGGCAATGGGTTGGTCGGCCGGCGCCGGCTCACTCACCACGGGTTCGCTCGTTTGCGGCACCGGCGTTTCGCTCACTTCTAATTGAACATCCGGCTGATTCGTGGAATCTAAACTGACCTCAGAACCAGGCATAATTTCTGATTCTGAAAGAGGTTGTTCGGAAGAAGTTGGCTCGGGTTCAGCCGTGGGCTGGTTATCACTTAATTCTTGATTTTCGGATTCAGTATTAGTTTGTTCAGCTGAACCTGATCCCCCGCCATTATTTTCCGCCAATGGTTCATTAGACGATGACGATTCATTATTTGTTGCTGGTTGATTGTTATTTACTAGTGGCTCATTGACAATTGGCGGATTTGTTCCCCCACTGCTAACCGCCAAAGCAATCCAGTCAAAATTGACATCCCTACTCATCGGTTTTCTCATGATAATTTTAAAGCCATTGACCGATTTGCTACTGATTTTATAAGGTCTAAAACTGTCTTCTTCATTTTCCGCATCATCAACTAAAGTCGCGACAATCACCGGCGTCCGAGCGTAAGGCTGTTCAAAAATAATTTCCGTTGTTGTGGCGCCCGCGGGCATCGCCGCGCTGCCG
>DATDWV010000023.1:0-4967 GCA_035289505.1 Patescibacteria group bacterium
GACCTGATTTTAAAAAATTAAAAATTAAAAAAGCGACTTTGACCAATGACCGTCTTGATTTATTGCGCCGAGTGGATGATTTAATAATGTCTGAAATTAGATCAGCGGGTTTATATGATAAAATTTGGCAGTTTCCCGTGGTTTTGGCGCCATTAACGATCAAGGGCGGGGAAACCATCATTTTGCGGCCCGTTGAATCGCGAGAAGCGATGACGGTTAATTTTTATCCCATACCCAAACTTATTTTAAGCCGCTTAACTAAAAAAATCAGCGCCATATCTGGCGTTGACGCGGTCTTTTATGACATTACCAATAAACCACCGGGCACGATTGAATGGGAGTAATAAAAATGCCGGTTTAATCCGGCATTTAATTTTTAAAAAATAATTTATTTTTTTAGCTCTGAAGCGCGGACTTGATTATAGGTTTGCCACTCCACAAAAGGCTTGGCGAGAGCTTGCTGAATGTAAAAAACCGCCACTGCGGTAATACCGACTAAAAGTAAAACATGAAACCAGTTAGTTTTTGCCGAACCGCTGATAAGCATAATTTTAAAATTAAATATAATTAAAGATTTTTTGCTATTTTTTTTAATTCAGTGGCGGAACGCTGCAGCTGTTTTTTTTCTAAAGCGGAAATTTCCGGATTAATGTGATACATAACGCCTTCCGCGCCTAAAATTACCGGCAAACTTAAGCAGATATTTTTAATGCCGTATTCGCCTTCGGCCAAATGGGAAAGCGGCAAAACTGTTCGTTTATTATATAAAATCGTTTGAACAATTTGTTTGATCCCCGCGCCAATGGCGTAATAAGTTGATTGTTTGCCGGCAATAATCGTGTAAGCGGCGTTTTTCGCTTGCTGAAAAATTTGTTTTTTCTTCGCGGCGGTTAATTGCTTGAAATGGCTTAGCGGGGTATTGCCAATCGCCGCCGTGCTCCAAAGCGGGACTTCGCTGTCGCCGTGTTCGCCGATAATATAGGCGTGGACGCTAGCGGTGTTGACTTTTAAGGTTTGACCGATTAAAAATCTAAAACGAGCGGAATCCAAAATCGTGCCTGAACCAATAATTTTATTTTTTTTCTTGGGAAACATTTTAACCGCTTGATAGGTGAGAATATCAACCGGATTAGTGATCATTAATAAAATCACTTCAGGATTTTTGGCGAAAATTTTAGGCACGACTTCTTTCATGATCCCGGAATTTTTTTTGACCAGATCAATTCGGGTTTCACCAGGCTTTTGGGCGGCGCCGCAGGAAACAATCACAATTCGGCTGTCTTTAATGTCGTCATAACCGCCGATTTTGATTTTGGTCGTGCCCCAAAACGGCATCGCGTGCTGTAAATCCATGACTTGAGATTTAACTAAAACGGGATTAATATCCACGAGCGCGATTTCTTCGGTGATGTCGGAGGCGACTAAGCTGTAAGCGGCGGTTGAGCCGACCATGCCCGCGCCAATAATTGTTACTTTGTTTTTGAGTGGCATAAGTATAATAATTGAAATAGTAATTTTATCTATTTTATATTATATCAATTTTTTTTATTCCTAACAAGCGGTTAAGGAGGGGGTTGACAGTCATTAATTTTGCTTATAAGCTTAAAAACTAGAAAGGGAGGGGTTAAAAGCTCTTTTTAATATAGTTGATTAGCGTTCTGATTTTCGAGAAAGGAGAAGATGATATGTCATTAGTTCCGATGAGACAGATTTTAGATGAGGCGGCGAAAGGCGGCTATGGTGTTGGCGCATTTAACGTCAACAATATGGAACAGATTCAGGCAATTATGGCCGCGGCCGAAGAGGTTCAAAGTCCGGTGATTGTCCAGGCCAGCCGCGGCGCGCTGAAATATTCCCAGCTTAACTATTTGCGGCATTTGATGCTGGCGGCAGTTGAACTGCATCCAAAAATTCCCGTGGCCATGCATCTTGATCACGGCAATTGTCTGGCAACGTGCTTACTGGCCATTGAACTTGGTTTTACTTCGGTGATGATGGATGGTTCGCTGGATGAGGGCGGTAAAAAACCCCGTTCTTATGAGGATAATGTTTGCGTGACCAGGAAAGTCGTGGAGATAGCTCATGCATACGGCGTAACCGTTGAAGGCGAATTGGGTTGTTTAGGCGGTATTGAAGACGGCCACGGTGCCGGGTTTTCTGAAGAAGAAGCAAAGAAGTTTTTAACTAATCCGGATCAAGCTGAAGAATTCGCGGCAAACACTGGTGTTGACGCTTTAGCGGTTGCTATTGGCACGAGCCACGGTGCTTATAAGTTTAGGCGGCCGCCAACCGGCGCGGTGTTAAGAATGGATGTGATTGCCGAGATTCATGCAAAATTACCGGGGTGCCATCTGGTCATGCACGGGTCATCGGAAGTTTCCGAATCTTTGCAGGATACGGTTCGAATGTATGGCGGTTATCTTAAGCCAACTTTCGGCGTGCCAGTAGCTGAAGTTCAGCAAGGTATTAAACATGGCGTGCGCAAAGTTAATATTGATACTGACAGCCGTTTGGCAATGACCGGCGCGGCACGCAAGTTGTTTGTTTGCGAGCCGGCTAAATTCGATCCGCGCGAGTGGCTGGCGCCAGCGCGTGATGCCATGCAAGCAGTCGTTCAAAGCCGAATAATTGCTTTTGGTTCAACCGGGCATGCCTTTGACTATTCGCCGATTACCCTTGAAGACGCAAAAGCACTCTATAAGTAATTGAGAGTATAAGTATTTTAAGACGAGCATGACTCAAAATGAGTCACGCTCTTTTTTTAAAATTTTAACTTCGATGATAATTTCAAGATAGGAAAAACGTCATTGACTTTTCTTTCTTATTTTTAAAATTGTGCCAAGGCCCAAAATGACTAAAGCGGAAGCGCCGGCGAGATAATAGCGGAGTTTATTAACAGGTTGTTTATTGTCTTCGGTTGAAACACCCAAGACTTTGGGGGTAGTGGTTGTTTCGTCTTTGTTTAATTCTTGATTCATAATTTTTGATTCCTGATTCAAAATATTGATTTCCCCGGGCGTGGGCGTGTCGGTTTGTTGCCATTCAAAATTTTCATCCAAAACAAAACTAACAGCTTCTTGTGGTTCTTGATAGTCGGCTTGGTCAATAATGTCGCCAGTTGGGGCAAGTAAACGAACTAAGTCCAAATCATTATTTAAAGCAATCTTGGTTTGCTTGGCATAAAAAGCTAAATATTGATTCGGTTGAATAATGGTTTTTGGCAAAATTTGATAAGGCCGGCTGCCGCCTTCATTGTCGTCTAATTTAAAACCCGCTAAATCCAGAGCGTAATTTTCGGCGTTGAAAATTTCAATAAATTCATTTTGATTATCCGCGCCTTCGGGATTTGGCAGAAATTCCGAAAGGAAAATTTCAGGAATGATTGTCAGCGCTTGATTAAATTGGGGAGTGGTAGTCGCCTGATTCAAATTTTGGGTTGTCGTGGCTTGAGTTTTTGCCAAAGAGGCACTGGGATCAGTAATTTTAATTTTTAACATTTCGGTGCTGCTGGCGGTTTGGGAGACAAAAGCGGTTAAACTAATTTCATAAGTATCGGCTTTGGCATAAATTGTTCGGCCAATGAGGCCGCTTGATTTTCGGCCGTCGCCAAAATCCCAAAAAAATTCCACGGGGCGATTTTTCGGGTCATATGAATCAGACGCGTCAAAGCTGATTATCTCATTAATTTTTGCTTCTTTTGGGCCAATAATCATGGCTTGCGGCAAGACTTCATTTGAAAAAATATTATTTTCGCCAGGAGAAATTTCCTGCCAAAAATATTGATCCTCATTCTTTCTTTGATAACTTTGGTTTTCCGGCGCCGAGGATTTGTATTCAGCCCCATCAATTAACAGGTTGGTGTCGGTGTAAAGTTTTAATTTTTCTTTAAGATTATTTAAAGCTAAATTAGTTTGCAAGCGGTAAAAAACGACAATACTTTGCGGCGTCATCATTAATGAAGGCAGGGTAAATATCTGGCCGGCCGCGGTTTTAATTTGCCAATTAGTTAAATCAACGGGTGAAGGACTGATATTTTTAATTTCAATAAATTCGTTTTGGTTATCCGGCCCACTGGGATTGGGAAAAATTTCGTTAAAAATAATATCGCCTTTTTTGACCGCAGCACCAGCCGGCGGAGTTTGACTCGTTGCTTCATTAGTTGTCGGCGTGGTAGTGCTGGTTTGACTATCGTCGTTCCCTATGAGCCCACTATTATTTGAACTTTGACTATTTTGTGTCTTGGGCGTGCCACTGGAACTTTGGCTGGTTTGCCAGCTTAAATCCGCTGCTCTTTCTAAAGTTTGTTTGGTAGTGTTGTCGCCAGCGGGCCAACCCGCAGCCGCGTTAATTTCATCAATTAAATTATTTTGATTGTCATATAGCTTGAGCCACTCGCCGTTATTGCCTAAAGCGCCGGAATAAATTTGGTCAGCTGTTATTTCGGCGATCGTGTCATCGTCAGTTCTCTCCAATAAAAAATAAGCGCCAGGGGCAATAGTGCCGGTCAGTTCAATTTTCGGACTGCCGTCAAGGGCTTCCAAGCGCCAGCCGGTTAAATCAATTTCCGCGTCATTAGGATTATATAATTCCAGCCACTCGTCGTTAGCGGATTCGGCTGTTCCCATCCAGGCCAGTTCATTAATAATGATTGACGGTGAAGCCGCGGCAACAGTTAAAGGGGCAAGGAGAATGAAGAAAAAAACTATTTTTTTCATAACTCATGATTTAATTAATTAAAAAAGCGCATTTTGCGCTGCATTGAATATATTAAATTGGGCAAAACACAACCCCGACCGTTAGATCGGGGTGCGCTTATGTTGAGCCTAAAGCTCAATTTTAAAATACTCCTTTTTAAAAAGCTTGTCAAGAGTTTTGGACTTGACAGTTATTTTCAATAATATTAAGGTTAAGCCGCTGACTCTCGGTTGAGCCGGCTGCCGTCTTTGCGGCACTGGATATGGTTCGGG
>DATDWV010000024.1:0-6751 GCA_035289505.1 Patescibacteria group bacterium
AAACTTTCAAAAGCTGGCGTTGTGAATTTAAACTTTTAATTTTTGCCTTGGTAATCAGTTTTTCCACGACCGGCCTAATTACTTTTGCCTTAGCCTTAGTGGTTTTAATTTTTTCGTATAAAATCAAGCTGGTTGCCAATCCGCGCACCAGCGCTTTTCGGCTGGCGGTTTTTCGATCTAAAATTTTAGTTTTTTTCCGGTGGCGCATAGGTAGCTTACAGCTTTTAGCGGTTAGTGTTGATGATTATTTTTCCGATTCGGATTTTTCCGGCTCAATTGCCTCTTGAGCTCCTGGCTCAATTTGTTTTTTGGGTTTGCGGCCGCGCTTTTTTTTCGGTTCTTCAATTTCTTCTTCTTTTATTTCCGAGGCTTCATCTTCTTTTTTTATCTCTTCAGACTCCACTTTTTCTTTTTTCGGTTTTTTGCCGCCGGCTTTGGTTTCTTCGGAAATAAATTGAAAGTGATCAATTAAAATTTGGGTCGCTTGATTTAAAGCCTCGTTGGGATTAATTGAGCCGTCAGTTTCAATATTTAAAATTAAATTTTCGTAATTAGTCATTTGGCCGACGCGGACATTTTCAATTTGAAAGCCGACATTGCGCACCGGTGTAAAAATTGAATCAACTAAAATCATGTCGGTTTCCAAGCCTTCTTTATTTTGTGATTCGCTCGGGATATAACCCCGACCTTGAACGACTACCAATTCTATTTCTAATTTCGCTTCTTTGTTGGTAAGAGTGGCAATCAATAAATCCGGATTAATCACTTCCACGTCGCTGGAAGTTTTAATGTCAGCGGCGGTCACTTTTTTTTCGCCTTCCGATTTAATAATAAGTCGCACCGGTGTTTCGGAAAAAGATTTTAAACGCAATTGTTTTAAATTTAAAGCGATTTCCATGATATCTTCTTTGACGTAAGGAACCGTCGTAAATTCATGAGTAATGCCCTTAATTTTAAAAGCCATCACCGCCGCGCCCGGCAAAGATGAGAGTAAAACACGGCGCAAAGCGTTGCCTAAAGTCGTGCCATAACCCGGATGACAGGGCTGAATACTCACCGTTGCTTGATCGGCGTTTTTGCCAACGGTGATTTCAATTTTATGAGGCAGAGGGATATTTTCCATATTTTTTTGTTATTTTTTAAATCCCAATTTTTAAAAATTATTTGGAATAATATTCAACGATTGAGCGGGGGTTGAAAAGATGTTCAATGTCATCAATTGTTGGCCGGCCGGTCACTTTGCCTTTAACCATTTTAATATCCAAATTAAGCCAGCTTGGCGTTTTTTGCTTGGCCAATTTATCTTCTAAATTGTTAAAAAAATTTGCCTTGGCTTTGTTCGGTTTAACCTCAATTTCGTCTTTGGTTTTTAGCTGATAGGAAGGAATATTGACTTTTCGGCCGTTCACCAAAAAGAAATTATGACTGACCATTTGGCGCGCCTGCGGCCGGGTTTTCGCCAAGCCTAAGCGAAAAATCGCGTTGTCTAAACGCATTTCCAAAAGCTGCTGAAGAATTAAACCGGTATCCCCTTTTTGTTTAATCGCTTTTTCGTAATAATTGCGGAATTGCCGTTCGCGCAAGCCGTAGATGATTTTAGCTTTTTGTTTTTCCGCCAATTGCAGGCCGTAAGGCGTGAGGCGGCGCGGACCTTTGGGGCCGTGAACACCCGGTGGATAATTTCGGCGCATCACCGGGCATTTTTCCGATTGACAGAGTTTAATGCCGTAGCGGCGACAGGCTTTATGAGTTCCTTTTTTCATAGAATAAATAATGGAAATTAGACACGGCGCGGTTTGGCCGGACGGCAGCCGTTATGAGGAATCGGCGTGATATCTTTAATACTTAAAACATTGATGCCGTTTGTATTTAAAGCGCGGATCGCCGCTTCTCGTCCGCCGCCGACGCCGCGGACAAAAACATTGACTTCTTTCAAACCATATGGCCGAACTTTATTGGCCGCTTGGGCAATAATCACGCCCGCGGCATAAGGCGTTGATTTTTTCGGGCCGCGAAAACCGGAACTGCCAGCGGAGGCCTGAACCAGCGCGTTGCCGAGGTTATCGGTAAAAGTGACCACCGTGTTGTTATAAGTGGCTTTAACATAAGCCCGGCCGGTCGTGACCTGGCGTTTAGCGCCCTTTTTTAATTTTGATTGGTTAGAAATATTTTCGCCGCCAGTTTCCGCTGGCTGAGTCATATCTTTAACGCGTTGTTGGCCCATAGATTAATATTTAACAATTAACTATTGACAATTAATTAAGGTAGTTAGGTTTTTTGCGCGGTTGGTTTGCGGCCAGAACCCATGGTTTTTCTGACGTTGCCCCTAACTGTTCGGTTATTGGTTTTGGTCCGCTGTCCGCGAGCCGGCAGTTTTTTGGCGTGCCGCGATCCCCGGTAGCTGTCAATTTCTTTCAAGCGTTTAATATTCATCAAAACTTCTCTTTTTAATTCCCCTTCCACCCGATATTTTTTTTCAATTATATCGCGCAAACGATTAACTTCTTCCTCAGAGAGATTTTTTATTCTGATTTCCGGATTAATTTTAGTTTCTAATAAAATTTTATTGGCTAAACTTCGGCCAATGCCAAAAATATAAGTCAAACCGATTTGGACTCTTTTGTCATTTGGTAGGGTTACTCCGGCGATACGTGCCATAAGCGCTTCGCTAATTTTAAAATTTAAAAATAAAAAATAAAATATCTTTAATTTTTTGTTTTTAATTTTTAATATCTTACTAACCTTGGCGTTGGTGGTGTTTTGGATTTTTACAAATCACCCAAACGCGTTTTTTGCGGCGAATTACTTTGCAATCTTTACAAATTTTTTTTACTGAAGCCTTAACTTTCATTTTAATATTTTAATAACGATAAATAATTCTGCCCTTTGTTAAATCATAAGGGGTCATTTGAATTTTTACCCGATCCCCGGGCAAGAGCCTGATTTTATTCATTCTCATCTTGCCGGAAAGGTGGGCCAAAATTTCATGACCGTTTTCTAATTTAACGCGGAAACTGGCGGCGGGCAGAAGTTCAATAATCTCGCCGTTAATTTCCAAAAAATCTTTGCTTGGTAGAGTATTTGGGTTTTTAACCATAAAATGGCTTTTTTTGTTTTCTTTTCGGAAAAAAATAAAATTCTCGGCGTTTAAACAAAATCAGCTATGCCAGAATTTTATTTAAATTAAGACAAAATTTTGCGAATTTTAATGTTTTTATTATAGAGCTGGCGAAATTATTTGTCAATATTTTTTTAATCTTTCTAAATATTAACCTAAAAAGTCCTGATTGTCAACCCCGCACCAAGTCCGCGATAATTTCCCATTAGGTTTAATGGATTTTAAACGCGCGAAGTCGCCTAACGGCTTACTTTTATTAAAATCAAAACTTTTAATGATTGACTTAGTGCGGGGCAAGAGCCCCGTATTTTTATTCTATTCTAAAATTGCCTTAATTCTTCTGATACCGGCAGCCACGGCTTCTTCTTTGGTGATTTTAAAATGGCCTAATTCGCCGGTATTTTTGACATGGGGGCCGCCGCAGATTTCTTTGGAAAAGTCATTAATCGTATAAACTTTTACTTTATCCGCGTATTTATGTTCAAACACCCCCATTGCGTTTTCTTTTTTGGCCTCATCCAAACTCATTTCTTGTTGCTTAACTTCAATTTTATTTTTGATTTGTTGATTAACCAAATCTTGGATTTGCTTGATTTCTTCAAGTGATAATTTTTGGGGATGTGAAAAATCAAGTCGGAGGCGTTCGGCAGTGATATTTGATCCTTTTTGATAGACAGACTCACCTAAAACTTTTCTTAAAGCGGCCAAAAGCAAATGGGTGGCAGTATGAAGTTTAGTGGTTTGTTCAGAATGATCCGCCAAGCCGCCCTTGAATTTGCCGGCACTGGCGATGCGGGATAAGTCCTGATGTTTGTTAAATTCTTTTTCAAAGTCTTTTTTATCAATCTTAACTCCTTCTTCTGCTGCCAATTCTTCAGTCATTTCCCAGGGAAAGCCATAAGTGGAAAATAAAACAAAAGCTTCTTTGCCGGAAATTCCGTCAGCGGACATTTTTTTAAAGATTTTTAAACCCTTTTCTAAAGTCGCGTTAAATTTTTCTTCTTCTTGGACTAATTGTTCTAAGATAAAATCTTTATTTTCTTTTAATTCCGGGTACTCATCGCCATAGTTTTTAATAGTCACTTCAGCTAATTCAAAGGCAAATGGTTTAGTGATGCCGATTTTTTTTCCCAGTCTAATGGCGCGGCGAATCAAACGCCGCAAAACATAACCTTGTCCGAGGTTAGACGGGCTAATCCCCTTTTGATCCCCTAAAATGAAAGTTGCGGCGCGGCTATGATCAGCGATTATTCTGATAGAACATTTAATCTTTTCATCGTCATTATATTTTTTACCGGATAACCTTTCGATTTCTTTGATTATTGGTTTAAACAATTCAGTCTGATAATTATCGTCCAAACCGTTAATAACCGCCAAGGTTCTTTCCACGCCGGTGCCGTTGTCAATGTTTTTTTGCTTAGCGATTTGGTATTGGCCCGGGCCAGTTTTTTTATATTCCATTAAAACATCGTTGCCAATTTCGACCCATCGTTTATCGGCTGGATCAAAATCAGTTGGCGCTGTTGTCTCACCATTAGTCCAGTAAAACATTTCAGTGCTTGGTCCGCAGGGGCCGCCGGAACCGGCCGGTTCCCACCAGTTTTCTTCGGCCGACAAGTAGGCAATCCTTGATTCGGGCACGCCTAAACTTTTCCAGGCTTGGGCAGCAGTTTCGTCGCGGGGCGCTTTTTGGTCACCGGCAAAAACACTGAAAGCTAAACTTTTGGGGTTAAGTTTAAGTTCTTTAGTTAGGAATTCATAACTCATTTTAATTGCTTCTTCTTTAAAGTAATCACCTAATGACCAGTGGCCGAGCATTTCAAAAAAAGTATGGTGGTAAGAATCGCCGACTTCGTCGATATCATTGGTGCGGATGCATTTTTGGACGTTAGTCAATCTTTGGCCCGCCGGATGTTTTTCGCCCAATAAATAAGGCACGAGCGGATGCATGCCGGCAGTGGTGAAAAGGACAGTTGGATCGTTTTCCGGAATTAAAGAAGCCGAGGGAATAATCTGATGTCCTCGTTTGGCGAAAAAATCTAGATATTTTTTGATTAACTCTTGTCGGGTAATCATATATAGTATCTTAACGAAAATTAAATTTTTTTTCAAGTTGCGTCTCGTTTATTTTTTAAAAAACCAGGCCAAAAATTTTGGTCTGGTGAGGCGGACTTATTACTAGTACAACCCAGCATATAAGTGAGAACTAACTTTTCCGATTTCCGCGGGCGTCAGCGGTGGCAGAGTTGGATCATCCTTGAAGCGTGGTGGAATACTTTTTTGCCAGGCCGCTTGCAATAATTCATTCTGATTCTTGCCTCCCGTAAAGGCAAACCGATGCAGGGTTTCGCGAGCTTTTTCCCCGGTAAGAACGTGAAGAGCCAAATTTCTTAAGTAACGATCGCGCCATACAGCAGCCTTTGTTGGGTTATTAAGGTGCGTGGTAAAGGCGGAAAAGCCGCAGGTCGGACAAGTTTCGGTAGGAACAGTGGTGACGGTATCGGCGCTGATCCCATCTTCGTGATCCAAATCACTGCCGCAAATTGGACAAAGCATCTTATCACTCATTGGTTTTTCCCTCCTGAATTTTATCTTCGTTTGCTTGATTAAACTGTCAATATTGCCAAACATTAAAATACTCGCATAAATCCTGTTCTATTTTTGCCCCCTCCGTTTGGGCACAAAGAACATCTACAGCTTATTCGTTTATTTCATAAAAGTCAAGATAAGGCCGGCCTTGACAGCTTTTTTATATATGATAGACTGGATTTATTGTGATAACTAATAAATAAGGCGACCGGTTATCTTATTTTTTTAGGCCATATTATCAAGACCGGCGCCAGAAGGAGAAAATCAAAATGATTTTCGACGACGATATGACCACTACCCCGGATGAAGAAAAGGATGAAGAGAAGGATATGAACAAAGACGACGATACGGGGAGTGAAGATGATGCCAAAGGCGGCGATGATGCCGCCGAAGGCGAAGAAGAATCAATGTAAAATATAAATTCGAAAAAGTAGAGGTGCATAATTGTGCGTCTCTACTTTTTTAGCAAAAAATTAAATTCATTTAATGATTACCTTATCTTTAATGACATCAATTTTTACTTTACTCCCCGGTTCAATTTCATTTTTAATAATTTTTACGGCTAATTGATCAAGGACTTGATTTTGAATTAACCGCTTTAAGGGACGAGCGCCGTAAACCAAATCAAAACCTTTTTTCGCTAAAAAATCTTTTAAGGTCGGGCTAAATTCCAAAATGATATTTTTTTCTTTAAGCCGGGTTTTTAACAAAGCCAGTTGGAGTTCAACGATTTGTTTGATATTTTCTTTAGTTAAAATGTGGAAAATAATAATATCGTCAATTCGATTAAGAAACTCGGGCTTAAAAGTCCGGTTCAAAATATCAATGATGCGCTCAGTCATTCCTTTTTGATCAACTGATTCTCTCTTTTTATCAATGGAAAAACCTAAACCATATTCCTTAATGACTTCACCGCCGAGATTTGAAGTCATAATAATAATTGAATTTTTGAAATTAACTAAACGGCCCTTGGCGTCGGTTAAGCGGCCATCATCCAAAATTTGAAGTAAAATATTAAAAACATCCGGATGCGCCTTTTCAATT
>DATDWV010000025.1:0-2615 GCA_035289505.1 Patescibacteria group bacterium
CGGCAGGCTCATTGGCGGTTCAGCCTTTTTCGCTTCGGTTTTCTTGACCAACGGCGCTTTCACGGTTAATACCGGGAAATGATAAAGTGAAGCTAACTCCTCGCTATTTAAAACATAGCCTTCATATTCCGGATCAAGCCAAAATCCTCGCCATCGATATCGGTAGATAAGTTTTGTCCGCCGCCAATTCAGCCTTATTTGTTTAAACCAAAAAATACTAAAGGTTTTTATATTTTTTTTAGGCCTTAAAGCATTTAGATCTAAGGTATTAAATTGTTTAAAACCGCCATAGACGGCGCTCCCAATCGATGGATTATATTTTTCTTTTTCCGCTAAATAAATTAAACGAATTTTACAATGAAATCCAAGTTTGCCGATTTTTCTTTCAATCGCCGAAATCCGATCTTTTTCGCCTTGAGTTAAGTATAGCATTTGTGTAGGCGGGTCTTCTCTTTTTGGTGCTTGAGTGGCTGGCGCCGGATTTAAGGCATCAACTATTAAATTTGGCAATTGAAAAATACTATCAACAAAATTATTTTTGCCCTTAGGCTTAGCCCCAGCCAATTTTTTAATTAATGGTTCAGCCTTTGCGCCCCAGCTGTTATCCGCCGGCGTGGCGATAATTTGAATCCAAATTTGTTCGCCCGGACTGATTCTACTTAAGGCTTCCAAAATGCTGGCCATGGAATCCTTAAAACCTTCTTCCACGTGTTCAAACTCCGGATAAGTTCTAATTGGATAAAACTGGCTTTTTGCCAGTTCCAATTCCGTGCCCCAGAGCTGGTATTTATCATTAGGAAATTTTAAATTATAATCTTTGGTGTAATCTTCAATTTCCGTAATTTCCGCGTCCGGATATTGAGAGTAAATCATTGCTTCAATTAAATCGCGATATTTATCAACGAAATGAATGATGAATTGAATATATCCGCCAATACTCACCAGTTCAAAGGAAAAACTATTTTTAATTTCACCGATCCACCAGTAATCCAGAAAACCAATTGGCTGATGAGCCCCAGCCAATTGGTTAAAAATGTTTTCCACTCCTTTTGGCCCGGTTTCATTGTCTTTAGGCACGTCAATCGCCAATAAAATGTATTTTCGGGAATTACGATATCTAGTCCTAATCCATGACTGCCAATACAGTAAAATACCGTAGATAAATAAAAAAACCGGATAAATCCAGCCAATTGTTTTAAAAAACCACCAGCCAAAAGCAAGCGGGCTATCTAATGGAATTGCGGAAACATCAAAGTAAATCTCCATAATCGTGGTTTTCTTTTTGTTTTTTAATAATTTAGTTCTATTTTTATTTTAACCCAAAATAAGCAATTCTTTCAACCCCGCGCTTAGCGAATAACGGCATAAGAACCATCCGGCAATTTTTTGATTTTTTCTTTATTGGTCAAAGACAAATAAATCGTGCTTTTTTTGACTAAACGTTGGTCTAAAACCGCCTTAACCAGATCTTCTTTGGTTAAAGGTTTTTCCGCTTTATTCAAAATATCTAAAATTACGTCTAAAACCGTGCCGGGTTCATAACCCCATTCTTTCAGCGCGTAAATTCCCCGTCCGACCAAAACAAAACGATCGTCTAAAATCAGTTCATTGTGAATGGTCGCCGGATAAGCCACCTTTTTGTCAAAATTTTGCCGATTAATCAAATCGGCAATTTCCGTGAAATGAAGCGGCTTGCCCACTTTTCTCAAAACTAAATAAATTTTATCGCTCATTCTTTTCGGCACGATCGTTTGCCAATGGCTCAAACCCCATTCACCTAAAATATTTTGTTCAATTTTTTTACTGATTTTCAGATAAGAATGGATTAATTTATCAATTTCTTGGCTTAAATCCTGATCGGTTAAGCCGATTTTTAAAGCGCTGATTTGTTCTTTGTTATTTTTATAAAATTCGCTGGCCACGAATAATTCAAGCAGTTCTTCGGCTTTAAGCAATTTTTTTTCCTGATCAATTATTTCCGCCAGAATTTTAACGGCTTGGCGGATTAATTCCAAAGAAACAATCGGTAATCTCCAGCCTGATAAAAATTCGGAGTCCGGTTTTACGGTTTCAATTTTATCACTTAGTAAATGATTTAAAATAAAACGAGAAGCTTTGTAATTATTCTGGTTTGGCTCGGCAAGATTAATTTCATTAAGCAAAAAATTTTCTTCCATCAGGCCGCCGTAATTTTCCAAAAAATGAGTAATATAATGTTCCGCCGTTTCCATTTGATTTTTAAAATCTTTTAATTCTTTGATTTTTTTAATCGTGGCGGTTTCAATTTGGCGAATGCGTTCGCGGGTAATTTCATAATGCTTGCCGATTTGTTCCAAAGTTTCCTTTTCCTTGCCTAAAAGCCCGAAACGTCTGGCCAAAATATCGCTTTCTTTGTTGGAAAGGTTTTTTAACAAAGCCGAAATCAGCTCATCTGGATTAAATGAGGCGGCTTGCTGTTTTTCCTGACTAGCAATGATTTTGTCTAAAATTGAATTTTCTCCGTTCATACGCTTTTAAGTATTTTTAGCTAAATTTAGATGAAAATAAACTAAATTAAAGATTAATAAATTTTAATATTTAAAGTATATCATAAAATTTGTTAATCGTCAAGGGGT